>DUQZ01000006.1 GCA_012837525.1 Clostridiales bacterium
ACCTGAACACCCTGATGGACGCGGTCGTCAAAGCCCGCCCCACCAGTGCGAAGGGCACCTACCTGCGCTCCCTCTACCTGAGCACCACCATGGGCCCGTCCATCCGCCTGAACCCCATGCGGTTCCTAGGCAGATAAGACAAACCAGATTTAGTTATCAAACGAGTCCAGTAGCGATACAGGGCTCGTTTTTTGTGCGAGTTTTGCGCGCAAAAAAGAGCCACCGCGGAGTGCGGTGGCCCTATTATTGCTATCTTGGAAAGATTACTCTTCCGTCTTCTTGGTTTCCTCGTCAGCCTCTTCAGCTTCAGGGGCTTCTTCAGCCTCTTCCGCGACTTCGGCTTCGGCTTCAGGGGCTTCAACCGTCTCTTCAACCGCGGGTGTTTCCTCGGTTTCGTCAACGACGGCTTCTTCCGTCTTGCCTTCCTGCGCTTCCAGCTCCTCGCGGGCTTTGCGCATGGCCAGCTCCAGGGCAGTCTCTACCCGGGGTTCGGAGGAGGAGACGACGGGCGCTGCGACGGCGGCCGCTTCGCTCGCGACGGGGGAGTAGTCCACCGTCTCATGCGCGTGCTGCGCAGGCGCTTCATCCTGGAAATATTCCGGGGCTACGCCTTCCATCGCATCGCGGATGGACAGGCTGATGCGCTTGGCGTCAGGATCCACGGACAGGACCTTCACGTTGACTTCCTGGCCGGGCTGGATCACGTCCTCAATGCGCTCAATGCGGGTGGGCGCGACCTGGGAAATATGCACCAGGCCATCCACGCCGGGCTCCAGCTCGATGAACGCGCCGAAGGGGCGGATGCGCACGATTTTGCGGGTCAGGATGGTGCCAACGGGGTATTTTTCTTCCACGTTGTCCCAGGGACGCGGCTGCAGCTGCTTGTAACCCAGGGCGATGCGGTCGCGCTCGCGGTCCAGGGACAGAATCTTCACGTCGATTTCCTGGTTGGCGCTCAGCACATCGCTGGGGTTGACAGAGCGGCTCCAGCTCAGGTCGGATACGTGGATCAAGCCATCCACACCGCCAAGGTCCACAAAGGCGCCGAAGTTGGTGAAGCGGCGGACGATGCCCTTGACAATGGCACCTTCCTCAAGCTGGCTCCACACGGCTTCCTTGATGGCGGCGTTCTGAATCGCCAAGGCTTCCTTGCGGCTGGCCACGACGCGCTTCTTGGCCTCGTCCACTTCGATGATCTTCAGCTGCATCTCCTGGCCGACAAACTGGGAGATCTTCTCCACATAGCGCTGGGCCAGATGGGACGCGGGGATGAAGGCGCGCACGCCGTCGATGTTGGCAAGCAATCCGCCCTTGACCGCTTCACGGCCCACGGCGTCCACCAGCTCACCGGCTTCGTATTTTTCCATCAGCGCGGCCCACACCTTGCGGTTGACGATATTGCGCTGGGAGAGGATGACGTTGCCTTCACCGTCATTGACTTTGACGACTTCAACCTCGATCTCGTCACCAAGCTCGATATCCTTGTCTACCATTTCGTCGCGCTTGAGCAGCCCATCAGACTTGTAGTCGATGTTGACGCAGACTTCGTCATCCGTAATCTGGATGATTTTGCCTGTGATCGTCTGGCCGGCGCGGATGCGGGACATGCTGGCAGCTACTTCGTCCATGAAGCTGGGTTCGGGCTTGGGCGCTTCCTCAGCAGCCGGCTCAGGCTCTTTGGCACTTTCGGCGGCTTCATCAGCAGGCGCTTCCTCAGCATCTGCGGCTTCTTCCACGGCTTCTTCCGCTTGTTCTACAGCGTCTTCTGCCGCGTCTTTGGCCTCTTCCACGGCTTCCGCAGCGTCCTTGGCTGCTTCTTCTGCCGCGTCAGTGACGGTTTCTGCCGCGTCCTGTGCTGCTTGCTTGGTTTCTTCAACCACTTCAGCAACGGTTTCCTGAACGTCTACCTTCTGCTCAGGGGTTTCGGGGTTCGGGTTTTGTCCATTGAGTTCCATGTCGTTCATAAAGTCAACAACCTCCTTAAGTGACCACGCTGGTGTAGACGCACCAGCGGTGATGCCTATCTTTTCATTCGCAAGGTCAAACGAGATGCCGCGCAACTGGTCTGCCTGCTCAATCAAATAAGTTTGCGGGCACCATTTCTGGCATGTTTCCGCAAGCTTCCTGGTGTTCGCGCTGTGCCTGCCGCCAACGACAATCATCTTGTCGCAGCGCTTGGCCAGCGCCTCAGCCTCCTCCTGCCTGATGCTGGTGGCCTTGCAGATGGTGTTCTCAAACCGGATGTCTGGGAACCGTTCCTGCAAAAGGCTCAGCAACTTGTCAAACGCGGGCGGGGGAAAGGTGGTCTGGCTGACCAGGAGCGCGTCTTTGGCACTGTCGGGCAAATCCTTGATCTGCGCTTCACGCTGGATGACATAGTGCGCTCCCTGACACCAGCCAATGATGCCCTGGATCTCCGGATGCTCCGGATCGCCCAGGATAATCACTGGGTCGCCGTTCTTTGAGTGGTTTGCCACCAGCTTGTGGACATGATGCACGAACGGGCAAGTGCAGTCAACAATTTTTTCAGCGTATTGCTCAGCCTGGGCGATGACCTGCGGCGCCGCGCCATGGCTCCTGATGACCAGGATGCCTTCCTGCGCGTCCTCCGGGCGGTCGATTGGCTGCAATCCTTCGTCTGCCAGAGCCTTAACCGCGGCAGGGTTGTGAATCAATTCACCCAGGGAATAGGCGGGTTTGCCTTGCAGTTTCGCATCCTTTGCCACTTCTAGCGCTGTTGTGACTGCCCGGCTTACGCCCATGCAGAACCCTGCGCTCTTTGCTACCTCAAGCGGCATTTAACTGAAAAATCTCCACTTGTCTATTCTACAATATGCGAAAATCATTGTCACTCAACAGATGTTTTTTTATTGTATTTTTCGTGCAAATCTGCGTAGACGCGCTGGATCCGTTTGGTCAATTCGTCACTGGCGCCCTTGTCCACGTTCTCACCCACCAGGTCTTCATAGGGGATGGGGGGCGCGACCACCATTTTCAGCCACCGGAAAGGCTTGGGGCGCTTTGTGATGTAGACGGGCAAGAGCGGAACGTGGGTGCGCAGCGCAATGAGGCTGGTGCCCGATTCGATGGATGCCATCGGGACGCCGTGCATCCGCGTTCCTTCCGGAAAGATGCCCAGCACATGACCTTCCCGCAGCACAGCGGTGGCCGCGCGCATGGCGGACAGGTCACTGGCCTTGCGGGACACGGCAACCATGTGCAGGTGATTCACTATCCATTTGAGCGGTTTAAAACTGGTCAGCTCCCGCTTGCCGATAAAGTGGATTTCATACCGCTTGAACTTGATGGCAAGCAGCAGCGGGTCCATCATGCTTTGATGGTTGGAAATCAAGATAAACGGTTCCTGCAGGTCGATGTTCTCCCTGCCAATGAGTTTGCAGGGGTAGATCAAAGCCAGGATGGGGGTTAAGAGCAGCCTGGCAAACTGATAAAACCAGGTGCGGGGTTTTCGTTGTCGTTCAGCATTCATAAGCCTTGTTCACAATATCCAGCATTTTTTGAAGGGACTCCTCAAAGCTGAGCCCCGTGGTATCCAGTATCACCGCGTCATCCGCGGGCCTGAGGGGGTCCACTGCGCGGTTTTGGTCCTGGTCGTCCCGGGCTTTCAAGTCCGTCAGCACCTTCTGGTAGTCCGCGCCCTTACCGGCGTCCAGTAGCTGCTTGTAGCGGCGCATGGCGCGGTCCTCAGCGCTGGCCGTCAGAAAGATCTTGACCTTGGCATCCGGCAGCACCACGGTGCCGATGTCCCGCCCGTCAATCAGCAGGCTGCGTTCTTTGGCAATCTGCTGCTGCAGGCGCACCAGGTATTTGCGCACCACAGCGTATTTTGAGACGGCCGAGGCCGCCTTCCCAACTGCTTCCTCGCGCAGGCGGCCGGTGACGTCCACGCCATTGAGCAAGGTCACCTGCTGCCCGTTTTGAAAGTCTACACTGACCCGGGCGTCTTCCTGGGCAATCATGCGCGCGAGGGCGTCCTCATCGTCCGGGCTGATGCCCTGGTCGAGCGCGTACAGGCCAATCGCGCGGTACATGGCCCCGGTATCCAGGTGAAGGATGGCCAGCGCGCTGGCCACCGCGTCACACAGGGAGGACTTGCCGGCGCCGACCGGCCCGTCCACCGCGATGGAGATGAGGTTCTCTTTGCATGCGCCGCTCATCAGCGCGCCATGTTCTGGGTCAAGTCCCAGCCCGCCTGAATGGCGTTTTGGTGGGAGACGGCGTAGGGGCCGGTCAACGCGGCTTCCGCCATCTCGCGCGGGAAGTGGACGCACAGGTGACCGGTGATTCCGTTATCGGGGATGTAGTCATTCTGGTGTCCGTGGCTGTGGGTGGACGCCATGAACACGCGCCCGTCGCTGAAGATCACCCAGACCGGCCGCGGCGTCCAGTTGTTGGCGCCCAGCACGGAGTTCATCGTGTCGGTATCGGCCTTGGTCAGCGGCGCGCCGTCGGCGTGCTTGCCCAGGCTGAAGAAGCGGAAGTTGTAATGCTTCCCGGACATGAAGTCATAGATCACCACGTCACGCAGCCGCTGCGCGATGGGACGGATATCCGTAAACCAGTTGGCGTAGCGCACCTCGCTGGCCCTGGGGGCCTTGAAGGAGGGGCCGCTGGGCTGCGGCTGAGGGGTGGGGATGGGCGGCGGCGCAACCCCACCAAGGTCACCCGCGATGGCGGAGGTGGAGTTGAGTTTGGCAATCGTCAGGCTGCCGGCCAGGCCGTCCGCGGTCAAGCGGTTCTTGGTCTGGAATTCCTTTACTGCCAGGAAGGTGCGCGGCCCGTAGATGCCGTCCGCGTTGCCGGTTAGGTATTTCAGGTCAATCAGGCGCTTTTGCACGTTGACAACTTCCGGGCCCCTGCTGCCGACCTTCAGGGTAATCAGCACGTCCTCCTCCGCGCTTTGCGGGGGGATGGTCGGCTGTGTGGGGGTATTGCCGATGGCCTTGGCGTCATACAGCGCGGTTAAGGTGGCGCTGCCGGCCAGGCCGTCCGCCTTTAACTTGTTGGCGCGCTGGAAGGCCGTCACCGCGGCCGCGGTCTGGGTGCCGTAGATGCCGTCAATCTTGCCGGTCAGGAAGTTTAAGGTAATCAGGCGCGATTGCAGCGCGCTGACCTCACTGCCATATGAGCCGATCTTGAGTAAGCCGGTGCTGCCCTGCGACGGCTGGGGGGAGACATCCTTGTCCGCGCCCAGCGCGTAAGCGGTATACAGGGTTTGCTGGGTGGCCAGATCGGCGATACCGGTGACCGGCAGGTTGTTGACCCGCTGGAAGTGCTTCACCGCCGCGATGTCATCGCTGTTGTAGATGCCGTCGGGCGTAATGGTGTAGTACTTCAGCTCCACCAGCCGCTGCTGCAGCCGGCTGACAGCCATGCCGGTGGTGCCGTCGCGGATGATGATGACATTGTCCTCCGTCAGCGGCTCCTGGGTAGCCGGGGGCTGGTCCTGGGGCGGGGTGGTGGCGCTGATGCCCGCCGCGGTCTTGATGGCAAGCAAGGTGAAGGCGTCCACCTTGCCGGTGATTTTGATCTTGTGGTCCTTCTGGAAGGCGCGCACCGCCTGGGTGGTCGCCCGGGTGTACTCATAGCCGACATTGCTGTCAAAATGCTTGGTCTTCACCAGCATCTCGTTCAGCTCGTACACCGCGTCGCCGTAGTCGCCTTCCTTCATGGCCAGGCCGTCCAGCGGCGGCAGGGTCTTGGTGAAGACCAGCTTGTTCTTGCTGTTGCGCACCCGTTTTTCAAAGATCAACTGCTGCAATTCAGGCAGCGCGACACCGGTTTCCCGCAGGCCGTTGCGCTTTTGGAAGGCCTTGGTGCCGGCGGTGGTGCCAGAACCAAAGTTGCCGTCAATCTTGCCGGAATAAAAGCCCAACTCGGCCAGCGCGTGCTGCAGCGCGCGCACCGCGCGCCCCTGGGCGCCGGCGGCCAGGGTCTGGTAGTTGACCCGGGCGTTCTGGTTGATGCCCAGCACCTTGCCGTCCAGGTATTGTTCAGGAATGTTAATGAATTCCTTCACCACATAGCCTGTGTATTTCTTGTAGTTCACCTTCAGGTAGCCGCCGTTGTCCTCCAACACCTCCAGCCCGGCGCCCTCTGGAATGGTCAGGATGCGCATAGAGGAGGTGGAGGCGCGCTTGCGCATGTTGACGGAAGCGGCGGCCGTGGTGGTATAAGGGTAGGTCGCGGGCGCGTCCGGCGCCTCAAAGGGGGTGGAAGGGGTCACTTCGGGCACAACAGGCGCGGGCGGGGGCAGCGTGGCGGATACGCCGCCGCTGGTTTGCTGCGCCTTCTCAAGCGCCTGATAGGTTTTGGCGCCAATGATGCCGTCGCTGGCCAGCTTGTTGTCCTTTTGGAAGGCCTTGACCGCGTTTTGCGTGCTGATGCCGTACTCCCCGTCAATTTTGCCGGTGTAGTATTTTAAATCTGTTAATACTTTTTGTATGACGGCCACCGCGTCCCCGCGCTTGCCGGGGCGGATGGTCAGCCCCGGGATGGGAGCCAGGGTTTTCACCTGTGACACCCGGCCGCGGCTGTTTTTGGGCTGGCCTTCATACAGCAAATGCTGGGTCGCGGCGTCCGCCATGCCGGAGTCCGCCAGGCCGTTTTTGTCCTGGAATGCAGATACCGCCTTGGCGGTGCCGCTGCCGTATTTGCTGTCAATGGCGATGGTGTAATAGCCCAACTCCTGCAGGGCTTCCTGCAGCGCTTTGACAGCGGCGCCCTCACTGCCGGAGGACAGGGTTTGATACAAGGCCGCGATCTTGGGGTCAATGGTGTTCTGGACGGGGCCCGCGTCCTGGTCCGCGCTCAAAAAAGCGGAGACGACATAGCCTTTTTTGCCTTCGTACTCCACAATCTTATAGCGGCCGTCACTGCCTGTGATCAAAACAGCATCCCCCTGACGGATCACCGCCAGGATGGTCGCGCTGGAGGACGGCTTCGCGCGCAGGCGGACCGAGTCCGTCGCGTGGGCGACATAGGGGAAGGTCTCTCCAGTCGCTGTGATCAGCAATCCGCTTAAAAGAGCCGCCAAAAACAGGCAGAGCGCTCGTTTCAAAATACTTGTCTTCATGGTGACCTCCGTCCTATGCCATGTATTCTAACTTATCGTATGCCAAAAGCCTTGAATTGTCAACAAAATATTACAATTCAATGAATGTTTCTTTGCGATTTGATACAGGCAAACTAAAGTTTCTGGGCGTCGCGGGTGATGCGCAGCAAATAGGGCGCGTCATCAAGCGGCTGTCCAAACACATCCAGGCCGTCCTTGGCGTAGCGGTAGATGACCAGGGTGTCATCGCCCTCATAGGAAATATCAAGGAAACCCCGGCGCAATACAGGCCGGCTGGACCGCAGAGAAAAGGCGGCCTTGACCTTGTTTAAGGTGTCTTTGTTCTCATTGCCCCAGGGGTAGGTGCCGCGGCAGAAGGGGTCAGCGGCGCCCTCCATGCCCACCTCATCCCCATAATACATGCTGGGGATGCCGGGCAGGGCGATGACGATGTCCAGCATCTGCAAAAAACGCTGTGCGGCCAGGTCCTTCAAGGGCTGGCTCAGCTGCTTTCCCCGCCGCTGTTTTAAGGGCAGGTGGTGGTAATCCTGTTTGACCAACAGGTTGTGCACCCGCGCCCTGTCATGGCTGCCCAGCAGGTTCATCAATGAATAAAAGAAGGGGGCGGGGTAGTTTTCCTGCAGGGAGCGAATCTGGCGTACCACCTGGCGCGCGGTGAATTCATGCGTCAAAAAGCGGATCAATACATCCCGCAAGGGGTAGTTCATCACGCTGTCCACGGTATCGCCCAGCACATAGCTGCGCATGTGGCCATAGGCCACTTTGTTGCTGGCGTCTTCCCATACCTCGCCCAGCAGCACCGCGTCCTCATTCTCCGCCAGGACGGCTTGGCGCAATTCACGCAAGAAGGGCACGGGCAACTCGTCCGCCACATCCAGCCGCCAGCCGCTGGCGCCGGCCCTGACCCAGTGGCGGGCGACGCCGTCCTCACCCATGATGAACTTGCGGTAGCTGGCGTTGGTCTTGTTGATTTCAGGCAGCGTGGGAATGCCCCACCAACTGGCGTACTCATTGGGGAAGTTTTTAAAATGATACCAGGGGTAATAGACCGAATCCTTGCTCTGGTAGGCGCCGGTGGAAGGGTAGTTGCCGTAGCGGTTGAAGTACAGGCTGTCCTCACCCGTATGGCTGAACACGCCGTCCAGCAATACCTTGATGCCCATCTTCTGGGCGTCCGCGCACAGGCGCTTGAAGTCCTCCTCATCGCCCAGCATCGGGTCAACCGTCATATAATCGCCCGTGTCATAGCGGTGGTTGGTGCGCGCCTTGAAAATGGGGTTCAAATACAGCACCGTAATCCCCAGGTCCTTCAAATAGGCCAGTTTTTCGCGGATGCCCTCCAGGTCGCCGCCAAAGAAGTCCAGCGACCAGTTATCCCCGGTGCGCAAATCCGCGGTGATGAAAGGCGGCTCGTCCCACACCTCGTGCATGATGCGGTCCTCCCGCTCGCTCACAGGCAGCTTGCTGCGATAAAAGCGGTCCGGGAAGATCTGGTACATGATGCCCTCCCGTAAAAAGGCGGGCGGCATGAAGGTTGGGTCATATACTGTCACCTGGAAGGAGGGGGGCACGTCCAGATAGTGCGCGCCAACGCCGCCCAATCTGTCCTGGGCGTTGCCGTAATACACCCAATGGCCGCGCTCATTCAGCGCACGAAAGTCATACCACATCAACTGCGGGGTATCCGGC
>DUQZ01000090.1 GCA_012837525.1 Clostridiales bacterium
ACACCCCCAGCCCGGGGGTCCGCCCGACTGGCTCAATCGGCGCAAGCCTTCGCTCCTGAAGTTCGCTCGGCTTGCTTGTTTCGCCTGACTCCTCCGCCTGCCTTCATCCGCCACTGGCGGCGGCAGGCTCCGTCCCCCCCGGACCCCGGAATTAATGAATATAAAATTGCTTCCTATTTGGGTTGATTCAAAGACTCTATTTCCTCCTGCGTCATGGATACAATCAGACTTTTCTCACCTGTATAATGCACCAAGCCCGGCCCGCCGCCGGGCGTTTTTTTAACATGACGGCGCGGGGTGTAGTCCACCTGCGTCTGCCGCCCGCGCGCCTTGGAATAATAGGCAGCCAGCTTGGCAGCCAGAACCAGTGTGTCTTCCGGTACATCCTGCCCGCCTGATGTCACCAGCACATGGGAGCCGGGGATGTCCTTGGCGTGCAGCCACAGATCCTCCCCACGCGCATCCTTGAGCAGCGCCTCATTCTGCCGGCTGTTGCGGCCTACACGGATCACAAACCCATCCGGCGACACAAAGCGCAGCGGCTTCATGGGCTTGTCCTTTTTGCCTTTGCGCGCGCCGCTGCCGCGCTTGATCAAACCGCTTTCGGACAGCGCCTGCCTGATCTCGCTGATCTCCTGGCTGCTGGTGGCGTCCTCCAGGAAATACAGCGCGTCCTCCAGCTCCGCAATCTGGTTTTGCGCGGTTTGTTTTTGCTCCGCCGCCAGCTTGCGCGCGGTGTGCGCCTTGCGGTAGCGCTTGAAATATCTCTGCGCGTTTTGTGCCGCGCTCTGCGTGGTGTCCAGCTGGATGGTCCGCTCCCCGCCTGTGTAATAATCCGGCAGCGTGACCTGCTCCGCGCCCTTTTTGATCTCATGCAGATGCGCTGTGATCAATTCCCCAATGATGCGCAACTCCTCCGCCTGCTCGGGCGTCAGCACATCCTCTTCCAGGAGGGCCAGCTTGCGCTCCGCGCGCTCCTTGGCCTGGGTCAAAGCGCGCCTGAGGCCGGCGGAGCGCTGGTTGAACCGGTTGCGCAGGTCGCGCTCAAAATACAGGGTTTCGATGGCCTCCGAATGCGTCGGCATCTCCCGCTGAAATTCCTGAGGACAGGACACAAAGGCAAAGGGCAGCGCTTCGCGCGGGGTGCCGTCCTCCTCCAGCAGCAGCGTTGGCTGGGAATACGCCTGGATGCCCTGAATCAAAGCCGCCAGCTCCTGGCTGGTTTGCTCCCGGTCGATCTCACCCAGCAGGCTGTCTGGCTGCACCGTCACGCGCTGCGCCAATTCCTGCGCGCTGTGCGCGCCCAGGCCCGCGATGCTGCGGAAAATAAACCGGTGCAGCGGGCCTTCCTCCTGAAGCATCCGGGTGTGAATCGCCGCCGCGTCCGCTTCCTCCTGCGTCAATTTGTCCTGCCGCGGCGGCATCACAAAGGGCAGCCCGGGCAGCATCTGCCGCACCCGGCTCATCTCCAGCGTGACGTGGCGCATGGCGTCCAAAATCTTGCCCTCCTGCACCAGGGTGAGGTTGCTGTGCTTGCCCATGGCTTCAAAATAAAGCAGCGTCTCCCGCGGGTCGCCCAGTTCGTCCAGGTTTGAAAACCGCAAGAGGAGCAGGCGGTCGGAATACAATTGCTTCACCGCCAACAGCCGCCCGCCCACCAGGTGCTTGCGCGCCAGCATGCAAAACATGGGCGCCTGGGGCGGGTTTTCATAGGCCTTTTGCGTCAGGTGCAGCCGCGTATAGCCGGGCGTAGCGCAGAGGAGCAGGCGGTGGCTTTGCCCCTGGTTTCTAACATGGATGATCAGCAAATCATCATCCGGCTGGGTCACGCGGTCCACCCGGCCGCCGGATAGCGCCTGATCAATTTCACGGGCCACAAAGCCCAGCATCAAACCGTCCAATTAACTACTCCTTTAACAGGGCGCGTCAGAAGCGCCCGCGGCCTTCAGTATATCACAATGACGGGCTTGTATTTGACAGCAACCAGGCCGATGCCTACAATTCTTGCATTGATTGAAACAAACGGAGGTGTGCCATGTCCATCGCGCGGGTACGTGAAGCCCTTAAGCCCCTGGGGCTGGATCAGTTCATCATGGAGTTTGAGGTGTCCAGCGCCACTGTGCCCCTTGCCGCCGCGGCCGCTGGGGTGCCGGAAGCGCAAATCGCCAAGACCCTGTCCTTTCATGGACTGGAAGGCAGCACCATCCTGGTGGTCTGCGCCGGGGATACGCGCATTGACAACCCAAAGTTTAAGGCTGCCTGTGGCACAAAAGCCAGGATGCTGAGCGCGGCGGAAGCCCAGGAGCGCACCGGCCATATGGTGGGCGGTGTCTGCCCCTTCGCGCTCAAGCCTGGTGTGCAGGTCTTTTTGGATGACTCCCTAAGGCGTTTCACGCACATCTACCCCTCCGCCGGCAATGACAAAAGCGCCATCAAGCTCACCCCCGCGCAGCTGGCGCAGGCCACCGGCGGTATGTGGGTGGACGTGTGCAAGCTGATGGACACCTAAGCCGCTGGATGAAAACGGTCCTCTGCTGCGTTTGATAGGCAACTGTCAACCATAGGAGGCATCATGAACAGAAGACTGACAAGCGTCATCCTGACCATCATTTTGCTTGCGATCCCGTGCGTTCACGCGCTGGGGCAGCAGGATATGCCCTTTGACCCCGCGCAGCTGGCGGACCTTTCACAGGCCACCCTGTACATGAACCTGCCTGTCCCGGATTTGCCCAACAGCGGCACCTTTGTGCGCACCCTTACAAACCCGGAAAAGCTGGCCAAACTGGCGAAGCTGCTGAGCGAGGCGGAGAAAATGGACCATGGCTCGGGCTGCGGGTTTGAAAAGGACATCGCCTTTTTGGTGCTGCGCACAAAGGATGGGCAGGACATCCGCCTGTCCCCGGCGCCCGACAGCTGTACTGTCTATCAAATCAATGGAGCGTACTACTACTTCATGCCAAAAGCGTACCGCGGCAAGCCGGAGCACCCGGACAACCGCATTTTGTATGACCTGTTTGATCCAAAGGATCCCCAAGTAACGGAAAGCAGCGATGCCGCGGCGGAATTTGCCCGCCTGCTGGAAACGGTGAAAGCGGAGCGGCTGGCGTTGTCGCCCATCTGGGGTCATCCCATCATCAACGCCGACGTCTGGGATTATGTAGCCTCCTCCCCCCACCGGCACCAGACGTATGAACAGCTGCAGGCGGCGTTTGGAACGCATATGGCATTCTGGCCCATTGAGATCAAGCTGCTCTACGCTTTGCGAAAGATGAACGACGTGCCCGCAGACGGCACGGTGCCCAGCCTGCCCTATTTTAGGGACATGCAGGCGGATGCGGCGCTGGCGATGGCGCAAAAGGAGCTGGACGCCTGTGCGGACATCCCGAAGGAGGTCAAGGCGCGCCTGAAGCCGGACATGAATTTTACCTACACCGAGCGGGATATGACATACACATGGCACATCATGTTCCGCGACCCGGAGGATCCAAGCCTGGCCGTTTTGTATTCTGTGATGATTGACCAGGAAACCAGGCAGATTACGGAGTCCATCGGGCCGAATGATGGAAACGGTTGATTAATACCAGATTCACGCTTCATTTTGGTTGAAACTTCTGGATTTTCTCTTTAAAATATAGTACATCACGATGTCGGGGTGTAGACATGCTGTTTCTTTTGCTGCTGGACAGCCCGGATGACGCGCAGTTTATGGAGGAGTTGTACCAGGCGCACTACCGCCTGATGTACGCGACCGCCCTGCGCGTGTTGCGCAGCGCCCCGGACGCGGAGGACGCGGTCAGCACCGGCATCCTCTCGCTGATGAAAAAAATAGACATTTTACGAGGGCTTCCATGCAACAAATTGGAAGCCTATCTTGTCATAACCATTAAGAACACCGCCATCAATTGCTACCAGAAGCGCAAGCGCGCAAGCGAGCATCTGTCCGGGCCGGTGGAGGAGCTGAAGCTGGTGGACGACACGGCCCAGCCGGAGGTTATGGCGGTGGAACAGGAAGGCCTTGCCCGTGTCAAACAGGCCATCCGGGCGCTGCCCGCGCAGGAACAGACCGCGATGATGCTGCGATATTTCCAGCGCCTGCCGTTTGATGAGATCGCGCAGGCAATGGGCATCAAGCAAACCTCGGTACGCTCGCTGATCTCCCGGGGAAAAACCAGGCTGCACAGCCTGCTGACGGAAGGAGGGGAACCCCATGGCTGACAGGAAACAATCACGCGAAGACAAGCTGCTTCGCCAGGCCTTTTTGGAACTGGCGCTGGAGGAAGCGGACACGCAAAAAGCCAGCCTGGCCAAGGACCCCGCCCTTTTGAACCAGGCAGAGGAAAGCTACCGCCGCCACGCGCCGCACGTGCGCTGGATCATCCGGCACAACACGCGAAAAAGGAAGCAATCAAACCCTATCCGTTGGCTGTCTGTGGCGGCAGCCCTGTTGATCATGCTGTGGGGCGGCTGGCAACTGACGCAATTGCCGGCAGAGGATGTGGTGACCCCGCTGGGGCCGGATCTATCCCTTTCCCCCTCCCAACAGGTGGAGATTTCTCCGCCTGCCTGGACGGCTACGCCCGTCATCACGGAAGTGCCGACGGACAGCCCGACGCCCACGCCTTCCCCCA
>DUQZ01000091.1 GCA_012837525.1 Clostridiales bacterium
GCCTGCGCGATGGCGCTGTGCGCGCGGTCGTAGATGACCTTGCTGGGCCGCTGGTTGGAGCCGGTTTCCAGAAAATAAATGCCCATGCGCTCGCCAGCGCGCGCGATATGCCGGGTATCCACCCCCAGGCCGCGCAGCTGCGCGATGCACTGGTTGGCCAGGTCATTTTGCGGCAGCACCGTCACAAAGGCAGCGGACTGGCCGTAATTGGCCAGCGAGACCGCCACATTGGCCTCCCCACCGCCAAAGGTGGCTTCCAGCGCCGGGGACTGCAGCAGGCGCTCATGCCCTGGAGATTTTAGGCGCAGCATGACCTCCCCAAAGGTGATATATCGCATCAGATCCCTCCTATTTTTGCAGCAGGTGGATGGCAAAACCCGCGATTTCTTCCGTTAAATACAGCAGACGCGGCTGGCCATGCTCATCCGCCACCAAACTGTTCTCATCAAAGGTGAAGCCGCGCCGCTCCAGGTGCCATCTGGCGCGGGGCAGGTGGTTGACCGCCAGCGCCAGGTGCGCCTTCTGCCCCCGGCCCATAAATTTCATCACTTCAAAACCGTCGCCCACAAAGCAGCTTATTTCACTGTCACGGGTGCGTTCGCAGCCCATCAACTGGGCCAGTCTGCGGGCGGTTTGATCCGCCTGGTCTGCGTCTTTGTGGTTGATACCGATGTGGCGCAATGCCATCCCCAGCATCACGTCCACCGCCTGGCGCGCCAGGCGGGTAATCTGCGCCCAATCCTGCCGCGCGACCGCTTGCTGCGGCACCATCCAGCTGCCGCCGCAGGCCAGCACCTGCGGGATGATTAAATAATCCAGCAAGTTCTGCTCATTCACACCGCCGGTGGGCACAAAGCGCAGCTGCGGGTAGGGGCCCAGTAGGGCTTTGATCATGGTCGTCCCGCCCAGCGCCTCCGCCGGGAAGAACTTGACGGCCTCCAGCCCCAATTCCAGCGCCATCTCTATCTCCGTTGGGCTGGCGCAGCCGGGCAACACAGAAATCCCGTTGTCCAGGCAGTGCAGTACCACCTTTTTGTTAAAGCCTGGCGACACGATAAAGGCCGCGCCAGCCTGAATGGCGGCATCCACCTGCGCGGTTGTCAGCACAGTGCCCGCACCCAGCAGCACATCCGGCACCTGCTGTTTGACCAGCTGAATGGCTTCCACGGCAGCCTCAGTGCGGAAGGTGATCTCAGCCACCGGCAGGCCGCCGTCCGCCAACGCGCGGCAGACCGGCACCGCGTCCTGCGCATTGTCAATTTTTATCACGGGAATGATGCCCGCCATGTGCAGTTGATGAAGCATGATGATTCCCCCTTGTGATGGGTTCTTTTGCACGCTGATTCAGCGTATTGCTTTTCTTTTTATAGCGCAACGGTGCAGGCGCGTCAACCAAACAGTGTTAAATCATCATTTTTTTGATTCCAAATATGCAAATCTTTTCTGTTTAGTGTTATGTGCGAAACAGGAACAGGGACTGCCCGGTTCAAAACCTGGCAGTCCCTGTGTCGTTAGTGTTCGGTCAGTTTGATTCAGTCTTGGGTGGTTTGCTTAGTCGACGCAGTCCCCCAGGTTGTTGTTCAGGCCGCTGCCCAACAGGACGGTGATGGTATCCTCAGGGATATAGGGAGGTACGAAGGTGTTTGTGATGTCAAGGCCCTTCTGCTCCATCTTGTAGCCCTTGGGTACTTCCGTTTCCTTCACGGTGTAGGTGAAGTCGGTTCCATCTGGCGCGAACTTCAGCAGTTTATCCCACTTCGCTTCCTGCTTGCCGTCGCCGGTCGCGGTCAGCTCAATCGGTGTGCCATGCGCCTCGCCGTTCTGATACAGCGTGATCACTGCCTTCGGGAAGGTCTTGGTTCCCTTGGGGATGCCCTTCCATTCCTTGGTCGCGCTTACAACTACAGGATCCTCTCCGCCAAGGCCATCGTAGGTGTTGGTGATGACCAGGCCATCCTGAACCATCACGTAGCCATTGGGTACTGTGGTTTCCATAACTGTGTAGACGTACTCGCTGCTATCTGGCGCGTACTTAAGCAACTTCTCCCACTTTGCTTCCTGCTTGCCGTTACCGGTCGCGGTCAGCTCAATCGGTGTGCCATGCGCCTCGCCGTTTTGATACAGCGTGATCTCGGCCTTCGGGAAGGTCTTGGTTCCATCTGGGATGCCCTTCCACTCCTTGGTCGCGGTGATGTCTACCGGGGTCTCCTCCGGGTTCTCCGGATCCGTGTTGTCGGTGATACCGTCGTAGGTGTTGGTCAGGGTGAAGGTGTAGTCCGGATTCTCAACTGTGGAGGTGAGGGTGTAGCCGTTCGGGACCGTCTCACTCGCTTCATACACGAAGGCTTCGCCGTCTGTGCCGAACTTCTTCAGCTCCTTAAAGGTGTGCGTCCAGGTGCCGGCCGCGGTCAGATCCGCCGTCAGGTCGGCTTCGCCGCCTGTCACCTTGATCGCCAGCTTCGCGGGCAGGTTCTCGGTGATCGGCTTGTCGTCCTCATCCAGCCAGACCTTCTTCACGGTCACGTCTACCGGGGTCTCCTCCGGGTTCTCCGGATCCGTGTTGTCGGTCACGCCGTCGTATGTGTTGGTCAGGGTGAAGGTGTAGTCTGGCGCCTCAACCGTGGAGGTGAGGGTGTAGCCGTTGGGCACTGTCTCGCTCGGGGTGTAGACGATTGCGGTTCCGGTACTGTCGAACTTGTACAGATCCTTAAAGGTATGAGTCCATTCCCCATCCGCGTTAGGAACGAGGGTGTGCTCGTACTCGTTTGTGTCAGTCCCAGTGAGTTTTATAGCCAGATCCGCAGGTAGTTTTTCAGAGATGGTCTCGCCATCTTCATCCACCCATGTCTTCTTAACCGTGACATCAAGCAGTTCGCCCTCAGGACCGGTGCCGTCGTACTTGTTCGTCAGCACGAAGCCTTCAGTCTGATTACCTGTGGTCAGCTGCTGCGTGTAACCGTTGGGAAGAGAAAACGGCTCGTGTTCATGTTACCCTCCCCCTGTTTTCAGGTTTTAGATGGCGATAATCAAGGTGCAATGATTCTTGCATCTGAATAAATAAGTGTTTGGATTTTTTGAATAAGA
>DUQZ01000092.1 GCA_012837525.1 Clostridiales bacterium
GACGGTAGTTGTAGATGATGCCGCCAGAGGGGCTTTCGTGGCAGAAGGGTTCAAACCCGCGGCGCGTCAGCTCGGGGTCCGGCGCTGTTCGCTTAAACTCGTCATCGCCGTTGCAGATGACAAGCCAACCGCCGGGCTGTTTCCAGCTCGTTAGTTAGCTTAGCTAATTATATGCGCGTCTGGCTGTCTGTCAATACCCGGCGGGGCATCGCGACCCAATAATGTGGTTTCTGACGACCGATTTATGCAGGCAGGGCTTGACGGATTGGCCTGCTAAAAAATTTTTGTGAACAGGGGGTGAAACGCGCGCACAAGATTAGAATCCATCCAAATTGGTATAATCCGTGCACTGTGCCGCGGCGGGGGTGACGGTCCCTGACACTGAACCGCGGCGCGCAAGGAGAACAATGAAAAAAATGCTTTGTTTGGTGCTGGTTGGCTTGCTGTTCACAGGCGGGGTATTGGCAGAGGCGCAGCCTGATGCGCAGGCCGCCCCGATGCAACTGGAGGAGCTGTACGAGCGCTATATGCACCTGCTGCGCATTTCGGCCAAATCCTGGCACCGGCACTATGTGTCGCCGACGGATGATATCGATGACATGCTGGCCTTGTTCCACATCACGGTGGAGGACGGCCGGGTGCTGCGGATGGAGATGGAACCTGACTGGGGCCTCAAGCATACGCAGGAGGACGATGGCCTGCGATTTCACTGCATTCTGGCCGCCTTCATCATGGACATCGGCGAGGAGAAGATCACCTGGCAGATGATCATCGAGGCGGTGGGGGAGAAGCAGATGCAGCTGTTTACCGGCGCCGCGGAAGCGGTGCCTGTGCCGCTCATTCCGCCTTATGAATATACCTATGGCGTGCGCGAGAACGGCACGCCCGTCATCATCATCAAAACAATAGATTGACATAAAAATGTAATTAAAATAAATTAAAGCCGTAACAATACTGCGGTTTGACCTTCACAGGAGGTTCAGATGACACACGCGTTCATACGGCGAATTCTTCGCATCATTCCTATGCTGCTGTGCTGCTTTTTCTTGGTCTTGCCCGCGCAGGCGGGACAAGGCCAGGCGGTCCCGGCTGGCGCCTTGAATCCGGGTGACCTTCATTACCTGGGCGCCTTTCGTCTGCCGGAAAACGGATCGGATGAGGCGCATTTCTATTCCTTTGGCGGGGAGGCGCTGGCCTTTAACCCACGGGGGGATGAGGGGCGCGGCTCCCTGTACTATGTCGGGCACAACTGGCATACTTCTGTTGCCGAGATCAGCATTCCCGCGCCTGCGCGGTCAAAAAACCCGGCAGATTTGCCCCAGGCGCGGCAGCTGCAGCCGTTTACCAACATCCGGGGTGCCCTGTTTGACCGATGGGCGTTTGAAATCACCCGGGTGGGGCTGGAAGTGGTAGATAACCTGCTCTACTTCTGCTGGGGTTCCCACTATGAGCCGGACACGACGTTTGGCACCCATGGCGCGCGCAGCCTGGATCTGTCAGCGCCAGCGCCGGGAGCGGTCTGCCGCATCCGCACGGAGCCCTGGACCTATGCCACCAATGATTACCTGCTGGCCATCCCCAAGGCCTGGTCAGACCAGCATCTGCCTGGATACGACCTGGCCAGCGGCCGCTTCCGTGACGGCGGCTGGAGCGGGATGGGGCCCGCCCTCATCGCCCTGCGCGGCGCGGATGTGCAGACGGCCGCCATGGATGGATTGATCCCCGCCACGCCGCTGATTTTGTATGACGCGGATTTTGACAACGAAAACGCGGCCAAACTGGACGGCTACGCGGAGCCGGACCATTTTGCCGGCGCGGCCTGGGTCCACACGGACACCGGCGGCGCGCTCATCTTCGCCGGCACCCATGGCTTTGGCAAAAGCTGGTATGGCTTTGCCAACGGGGTGGTGTTCAGCACCTGGGATGAGGAGGGCAACGAGATCTACGCCGAGGTGCCTGACCCGCCCTACACCCAGCGCGGCTGGTGGAACGATGATTTCCGGCCTGTGCTGATGCTCTACAACCCCGAGGACCTGGCCAAAACCGCCAAAGGGCAGATGCAGCCCAACCACATCCAGCCCTATGCCTTTGTGGATTTGCGGGAATACATGCTCAAGGAGCAGACGGAGCTGGATCAGATCCTGCTGGGCGACATCGCGCACGACCCAGCGCGCGGCATGCTGTACTTGCTGGAACTGATGGCCGATGGTGACAAGCCCATTGTGCATGTGTTCCAGGTGGGCAAGTAGCGGTTTCATGCGCAGCATCTTCTTGTGATACAATATGGTGCAAGTTGATAAATCAATTGAAAGGAACACGCGCATGAACACCATTGATGCCAGGAGCCTGTCCTGCCCGCAGCCTGTCATTTTGACCAAAAAAGCCTTGGCGGAGGCGATGGGGGAGGAGCTGCTTGTGCTGGTGGACAACGAAACCGCCGCCTGGAACGTCAAAAACCTGGGTGACCGCCTGGGCTACAGCGTTGTCATGTCCAACCCGGAAAAGGGCACCTACCAGGTGCGTTTCGCGCCGGCAACTGACACACAGGCAGCCAGCAAACAGGAAGGCGGCTATGTGGTGGCGCTGTCCGCAGAGGAGATGGGCACGGGGGACACCGCCTTTGGCCGCAAGCTGATGGAGGGCTTCATCTACGCCCTCAACGAGCAGGACAGCCTGCCGGAATATATCCTGTGCTACAACCGCGGCGTCGCTTTAACGACGGAAAACGATAAGACCATCCAGGATTTAAAGGCCCTGGAGGACAAAGGCGTGCAGGTGTTGTCCTGCGGGCTGTGCCTGGAATATTACGGGCTCAAGGAGCGCCTGGTCGTTGGCCAGGTGACCAACATGTACCGCATCTGTGAGCTGATGACCACCTACCCCACTACGCGCCCGTGAGCCAGGTTTTATATACGTTTTCCTCCAGCCATACCGCCATGGAGGCGGAGTTGCTGTGTGAGGAAATGGGCCATCCCTGTCGGCTGATCCCGCTGCCGTCCATGATCAGCGCGGGCTGCGGCCTGGCTTTGCTGTGTCCGGCCGCATCGCGCGGGGCGGTGGCGGGATTGTTGCGTCAGCATCAACTGGAAACCGAAGGCCTGTACGCGGGCGCGGGCAAGGTGTGGGAGGAAATGCGCGATGATCTACCTTGACCAAAGCGCCACCTCACTGATGAAGCCCAAAGAGGTGGCGGACGCCGTCAACCAGGCGCTGGGCGGTACCCTGGGCAACCCGGCCCGCGGGGCGCACCAGGCCGCGCTTGACGCGCTCAAGGCCGTGGGCAGGGCAAGGCGCAGCCTGGCTGCTTTCTTTGAGGCAAGCCCGCTGGACATCGCCTTCACACCCAGCGCCACCTATGCCTTGAACATGGCGGTCAAAGGGGCTTTGACTCCAAAGGACCGCGTGCTGACCACCATGACGGAGCACAATGCCATGCTGCGCCCCCTGTATGAGATGCAAAGCCAGGGCATGGCGCTTGATGTCGTGCCCTTACATAAGCATGGCTTTTATGAAACAGAGGATGTATTTTCCACCATCAAGCCGGATACCACAGCGGTTGCCGTCAACGCCATGTCCAATATCACCGGGGATATCGCGCCGATTACGCATATCGCGGACATATGCTATCAGCGGGATTTGCTGCTCATCCTGGATATGTCCCAGTACGCAGGCACACGCCCTTTGCCCGCAATCAAACAGTGGCCGCGCGCCCTGATCGCCTTCACCGGGCACAAGTCCCTCTACGGCCCGCAGGGCAGCGGCGGCCTGATCAAACGGGGGCCTGTCCCCCTGCGCCCGCTCATCACCGGCGGCAGCGGGGTGCTGTCCTTTTCAAAGGCGCATCCGGACAGCTTCCCGGAGGTCTGCGAGGCTGGCACCCTCAACGTGCCGGGCATCCTGGGGCTGGAAGCGGGGGTGAAGTGGCTGGCGGATCAAGGGCTGCACGCGGTTTCCGGACACCTCAGCGCCCTGCGCTTGCAGTTTGTGGAAAGTGTACGAAAAATTCCTGGCATCCAGGTCTATGGCAGCCAGCAGGATGCCGGGCCGGTGGTGGCGCTGAATGTGGCGGTGATGGATTCGGGCGATGTCAGCCGGCTGCTGGATGAGGACTACGGCATCGCCACCCGCCCGGGCGCCCACTGCGCGCCGCTTTGGCATGAGGCCATGGGCACACGCAATCAGGGGGCAGTGCGCTTCAGTTTTTCCTGTTTTAATACACACGAGGAAATCGACACGGCGCTTGATGCCTTGCGCGCCATATCAAAAGCCATCTAAGGGATTATCAGCGCAAAAGGGGCCTGCAGTTAAACTGCAGGCCCTAAACATTGACGTTTACAACTGCTGGATAATGCCCTCATACCCAATCTGCTCGCACAGGGGGTAGTGGTCGGCGCGGAGGATCTTGCCCGTTTTGGCGTCCACCTCCACCATATGCAGGATGAAGGATTCCGGCTGTCCGCCTGTTGCCTGATCCATCACAGCGCCGGTAGCGCCAAAGTGAATCCGCCAGATGGGCTGGGCATAATTTGTGATGTCGTAGGATACATAGGTCAGGTCGTATCGCCGTATGGCCGCTTCATCCATGCCAGAGCGGGATGTGACCGCTTCCCGGGCCAATTGGACCGCCTGCTCCTGTAAGATGGCGTCATCAGCCGGCAGGCCGTACTCATAGCGCAGGAAGGCTTGAAAAACCGGGTCCAGCTTCCGGGCGTCCTGTGTATCCTTCAGGGGATAAAAGCGCTGTGACCAGGCGGCCTTTTGTTCAATCGTCCAGCTCATGAGCGGGATGTAGCCTTGCTCGCGCACAACGCCTTCCATCTGGATGGCCATCTGCGGCCAGTTCCGTCCGTAGTGGGCCAGTTGCACGGCCTGGATGATGCTGTGGATGTCCGCCTGGCCAGTGAGTGGATCCACCGATACATAGATGGCGCCACGTGCTGGATCCTGCGGGTACAGCTTGATGAACCACTCAGGATTCAGGTTGTCCGTCGTGTACACCGTTTGCCCTTGGATCTCCTGCGGCTTGGGGAAGATCACAAAGTCGGCCGCCGCCTCATAGCTCAGTATGTCGCCAAAGGGGATGCTCGCCCACAGACTGGCCTGTGCTCGCGCGATGCGCACTGCCTGCTCTTGCGGGATGTCCTCCGGCCCCGGCAGCACAAAGCGCTCCACATCCGGGCTTTGCAGGCCCGCTTCCAAAAGCACCTGGGTGTACCAGGCCTTTTTCTCCACGTTCCACAGCCGGAACTCGCCCCAGATGCGGTCCATGATGCTCTGGAAGGACACGTAGTCGCGGGAGAGGTTCAGCCAGTTTTCAATGATCTGGTTGGCGGTATTGGCCCGTATTTGCGCGTCCCCTTCCTGGTTCATCAGTTGCTTCGTTTGCGCGCTTTGCTGGATAAATCCGCCCTCAATCAGCGAGGTCACCAAATCTATCTGCTCCTGCGCGGTCCAGTAGATGTAAGCGCCTTTGTCCTGCTGTTTTTTAAGGTACAGGCTGGCATCCCCCCAGCCCAGGGTGACCGCGAGCGCGGTCAAAACGGCAATCATCATCACAGCGGCCAGCACCAGCGCCGCCGGTATTTTGTGTTTCACCTTGGTTTCTCCTTCTGTCAGGTTCATCAGTTGGGCTATGTCCCGCTCCGTCACGCGCAGGGGTGCAAGGCTTTGGTCAATCACTTGTTTTACACGGTTGTTTGCCATCTTCTTCCCCTCCAGTCAGCGCGATTTTGAGCAGTTTCTCGGCCTTTTTCAGCCGGTGGTGGGCGGTGGATACGGCGATGCCCAGGGCGTCCGCGGTCTCTTGCAAGCTCATCTCCTGGTAGTAGTACAGCAGAATCACCTGCTTTTGCTTCACCGGCAGGCGCAAAATGTCCAGCAGCAGGCTTCTGTCCGCCTCCGGCAGGGTCAGATACCGGCTGGGCAGGTCCTCCAGCGCCTTGTTGGTGTCCACATACCGAAACCATCGGGAGCGGTGGTAGTCGTGGCACACGTTGATGGCGATTCGCATCAGCCAGGTTTTCTCCTGCGCGTTTTGGCGCGCCGCAAACTGGTCCATGCCTTCCCAGGCCTTGAGGAAGGTGTCCTGCATGGCGTCTTCCGCCTGGGATTTGTCCACCAGGTAGATGAAGCAGGCGTGCAGGATGGACTGGCTATACGCGCGCACCCAGCGCTCAAAGCGCTGCTTCTTTTCCGTTTCTGTTTCAACGGTTGTCCTCCCTGGCATCGGATCACCTCCTCACCCCATTAGACGGAATCAGGGCCCGGTTTTTTCGATGAAACATAAAATTTTGTCTTTTATATTATCACAAGATAAAATTTACCAATTCACTTAGCCTTTTGTCCGGTTGAATTGCTGGAAACATCGAAACAAGCAGAGCCATTGAACATATGATAGCGTCGCATTCATGTGAACAGGCGGAAGTTTTGCCAACTTGAGTGCTGTGGCTATTTGCTTTTTGGAAAGCAAACTACGTTTGCCAAATAAGCCATAATCAAGTGAATGTGAGATAAACCGATTAAATTGTGTGGCATCATAGCGGTTCAGGTCAGGTTTTTCCTTTCTGGACATGCATAACAAAACTGAATCGACAGCAGGAAGCGGGTGAAAATCATCCTTCCTGAAATGGTAAAGGATGCGCAACGCCCAGTTTATCTTTAATTGGAGTGAGTGCTTATTATCAGCTGGAAGGCCCATGAAACGTTTGGCAGCGCCTTTTTCCATGACCAGCCAGATGTCCGAAGGCGGATTGGAAGTATCGGTCAATTTTTTGACAATCTGTGTTGTAATGGCATAGGGGATGTTCGCGAACAC
>DUQZ01000093.1 GCA_012837525.1 Clostridiales bacterium
ATTTTTCGACCGGTGCGAGGGACGCCTGGAAGTGCCGCAGGATGGGCGGCTCCCAGGTGATGCGATAGCCATGTTTGATGTTGTTGCGGTTGTCCCAGACGGCCTTGATGCCGTCCAAGACCATGTCATAGTGCGATTGGGTGTAGACCCGGCGCGGGATGGCCAGGCGGGTGAACTCGTTTAAGGACTTGATCTGCTCCCCCGTGTCCGGGTCGTTGCCCATCATGTAGCTGCCGATGTCGCAGGTGCGTAAGCCGCACTCCTTGTACAGTTCAACCGCCAGCACCTGGCCGGGGAACTCATAATAAGGAATGTGCGGGTAAAAACGCGCCGCGTCCAAGAAGATACCGTGGCCGCCGGCCGGCGCCTGGTAGGGAATGCCCATCTCGTCCAGGCGGCTGCCCATGTAGTCCATGGTGCCCATGCGGTAGCGCAGCCAGTTCTCATCCATGCCCTCATACAGGCCCACGCGCAGGGCTTCCAGATCGCGCCCGGTGAGACCGCCATAGGTGTAAAAGCCTTCGTAGGAGATGCAGTTGGCCTTGATGTTTAAGATATACGGCGCCTTGCCGTCCTTCACGCCCAGCAGGCCGCCCATGTTGACGATGGTGTCCTTCTTGGCGCTCATGGTGAAGGTGTCCGCCAGGGCGAAGAAGGCGCGGGTGATCTCCTTGACGGACATGTCTTGGCAAGCCGGCTCGCGCAGTTTGACGAACATGGCGTTCTCGGCGAAGCGGGCCGCGTCGATATTCAAGTGAATCTTGTATTTTTTGCAGATGGCGGCGGTGTCCCGCATGTTTTGCAGCGAGACAGGCTGGCCGCCGGCGGAATTGTTGGTGATGGTCATCACGACCATGCCGATGTTCTCCGGCCCCTTGTCCAAAATATGCCGCTCCAGCTGCGCGATGTCCATATTGCCTTTAAAAGGCGCCCGCAGTTGGGAATCCTGCGCCTCGGGGTTGCAGACCTCCAGGCAGCGCGCGCCGGCGATCTCCACATGCGCGCGGGTGGTATCAAAAAAGAGGTTGGCGATGGCGTACTTGCCCTTATTAAGGAAGATGGGCATCAGCACCTTCTCCGCCGCGCGGCCCTGGTGCACCGGCTGGGTGAACTCGTATCCGAAGATGTCCTGGCAGGCTTCCACCAGCTTGTAGTAGCTTTTGCCGCCAGCGTAGGCCTCATCCCCAATCATCATGGCCGACCATTGCGCGTCGCTCATGGCGTTGGTGCCGGAGTCCGTCAAGGTGTCCACATAGACGTCCTCGCCCCGCAGACGGAACATGTTGTATTCCGCCTCCTTGAGGTAGCCCTCGCGGTCCTCGCGAGTGGTCATCTTAATGGGTTCCACCATTTTGATACGGTAAGGTTCAGGGATGAATCTGGGCATTGCCGCTTCCTCCTGATAAGTGTCTTTTGGGTCATGTGGGATCAGCCTAAAAAATAAAAGGGCCGTATGTTTTCCTATTGGCTAAGGTACAGATAAGAACGCAGGTTGTCAATACTCCCGCACAAGAAAACCGCCCATACGGGCGGCTGATAAACACGGAAAGAACAGCGATCAGACTTGCTTGATGTCTTCCCCCAGGAAGTAGCGCTTCATGGGCACAAAGAGGAGAAGGCCAATCACCATGGCGATCAGGGTCTCCGGCAGCATGTAGCCGCCGTTGTAGATGAGGGAATACATGGCGCCGGTGAGGCCCTCGCTGTTGGGCCAGAGGGCGTCCCAGATGAGCCAGCCAGAGAAGAAGTGGCAGATGAAGCGCAGCGCGCAGGCCAGCAGGATGCCAGCGCCCAATTCCACCAGGTTGTTTTTGAACCTGCCGCGGAAGATGCCAGCCAGGCCGATGACGGTATAGGCCACAACATAGTCCAAAAGGGCGATGCCGATGACCTGGAAGGCGTTTTGCCCATAGGTAACGTTTTGCACGCCGATGAGCAGCTGCAACAGGGAAAATACCATCGCGGTGAACAACCCCTGCGCGGTGCCCCAGCGCCAGGCGATGAGTACCAGGGGGATCATGCTGCCCAGAGTGACGCTGCCGCCAAAAGCCCAGGGCGCCTTGAAGGTGACAAATTCGTTGAGTACGGTCGCGATGCCAATCATGATGGCGCTTTCCAGCAAGCGCTGGGTGTTTAAACTGGTACGGGTTCTTGTGGTCATAAGTCCTCCTTGTTTTTTGAGAATTGTACACCGGATCCTGGACACACGAGTTAACGCAAACAGGGGCCGAGGGATTTTTTGTCTCCGCAAAGTCGCGCGAAGGAATCGTAGCGGGGGCTACGTTGACTGAGCGCGACAACGCGGAGGCGGAAAAGAGCCGGCTCATGGCAGCGTTAAGGAGTGCGTCCAGGATGAAAAGAAAAGCGCTCTACCGGAAGGTAAAGCGCTGCTTTTACTGCTCTTTCCTACGCCGGCATTATCCGGATCAGGTATGAGGGTCCCGGGCGGTGCCCGATCTCAGCCGGCGTAAGCCAGCACCCCTGTGCCAATGGCACGGATTCACGGTATCACAGGGGTGCTCAAGTTGTCAACAGGGGGTGCGCATGGTAGAATTAAACCAAGCCGGCGCGCTTGATGACGGAGGACAAATGAGTTTATTTAAACGCAAAAAACAGCAGCTGAACCTGGAGGGCATGGACCTTTCGCAGCTGTTGTTTGCCGCGGATACGCAAACGGATCCGCGGCTTGTTCACCAGGCGCTGCTGGCCGCGGAGCGGCTGGCGCCGGATAGCCTGGAGGTGCAGCGCAGGCTGCTTTTGCACGGGCGGCTGCATGAGCGGGACCCCAAAAAGATGGACATGTCCGTCATCAAATGCTACCTGCTGCATGCCTTTGAGCACCCGGAGGACCACACCCCCGCGCAGCAAAAGGACATGGCGCGCGCCTTGTTTGATGACACGCGGCTGGCCCGCTGCCTGGCGCTTGCGGATGACTCGCCCGCCTTTTTGCGGGACTACCTGCTGGATTTGGCGCGGGAGTACATGCGCATCTTTATTGTGCCGGACAACCGGCACGCGCCGCGCGTGTTTGGCATCTCCCTCAAGGCCAACCTGCAGCGACATCTGGCTGCCCCGGCAGCTGACATCATCATGAACGCGCTGTCCTCCCCCTATTTGGGCGCGGAGGAGGGCATCCTGCTGGCCAAGGCCTTTTACCGGGCCTTCTATGACCACGCCCAGGGGGATGTGAAGGCGCTGGACAGCCTGCTGGGGGCGGAAATCCGCGCCCAGCTGAGATAAGGAACCCTGATGAACATATTAAAACGCCTGCTTGCCCTGCTGCTGTCCCTGGCGGTCATCGCCGTGTTTTACCTGTTCGCGGTGATGATGGAGGATGAGGAAAGTAAGCGCACGGACCAGTTTGTGGTGCAGGCGCAGCAAAGACCCCTCACCCCGATTCAGGAGATGACCAGCGAGGACCCTGCCCGCCTGGTAGACGCATTTGGCGCGGCCCTGCCGCTGCCGGACCAGTTTACAAGCGGCACGGTCGCGGATTTCACCTGGCACACCTACCCCGCGCGGATGATCAGCCTGCTGGGGACTCACGCGCTGGTGAAGGGCGTGCGCCCCGCCGCCGCGGCCCCTGCCATCATCCCCAAGGGCGCGGATTTCCTGGCCAGCGACAAGGCGCTGCTGGGCTACGCGATGCTGGAGGCGAAGGTGGAGGGCAAAACGCTGTACTCCCTGATTACAAAGGACGCGGCTTTTTTAATTGAGCCGCTTTCGCAGGACGGGCCGGGCGGATTTTCCCTGCTGGAGCCAAAATAATATTATTATTTTTATGTTGAAGGAGATGGCATGAGCCAAACGACGAAAAAAGACCACAGAACCCGCGCGCTGCTGTCGCGCTTTATCCCCTATTACAAGCCCTATCTGGGCATCCTGGCGCTGGATATGACCTGCGCTTTGCTGACCACCATCTGCGCCCTGGTCTTCCCGCTGATTGTGCGGCAGATTACGGACCTGGCGGTATCAGACGCCAGCAGCATCACGCTGGATGTGGTGCTGAAGCTGGGCTCTTTGTATGTGGGCCTGCTGCTTTTGGAGGCGGGCAGCCGCTATTATATGCAGTCCCAGGGGCACATCATGGGCGCCAAGATTGAGCGCGATATGCGCCAGGGCCTGTTTGCCCACCTGGCGCAGCTGTCCTTCTCCTATTACAGCGAGACCAAGGTGGGCCAGATCATGTCGCGCATCACCAGCGACCTGTTTGATGTGACGGAGTTTGCCCACCACTGCCCGGAGGAGTTTTTAATCGGTTTCATCAACCTGGTAGTGAGCTTTGTGATTTTAAGCCAGATGAACCTGGTTTTGACCCTTATCATCTTCCTGGCGCTGCCGCTGATGATGCTGTCCATCTTCCTGTTTAACACCAAGCTGCGCGACACCTTCAAAGCCACACGCTTTCAATTGGGTGAGATTAACGCCCAGGCGGAGGACAGCCTGCTGGGCATGCGCGTGGTGCAGTCCTTTGCCAATGAGGAACTGGAAAGCCAGAAGTTTGAGGAAGGCAACCAGACCTTCTTGCAATTAAAGAAAAAGCAGTACAAGGTGATGGCGGGCTTCCACTCCACCACCAGGCTCTTAAACGGCCTGATGAACCTGCTGGTCATTGTGGCCGGCGCCATCTTCCTCTCCCGCGGGCAGTTGACCCCGGGCGAGTTTGCCTCCTACCTGCTCTACATCAACCTGCTGCTGAACACCGTGACCCGCCTGGTCAACTTTATGGAGCAGTACCAGCGCGGCTTATCCGGCATTGAGCGCTTCTATGAAATCATGGACGCGCCGCTGGAGATCACCAACCAGCCGGGCGCTGTGGACCTGAGGGACACCCGCGGAGAGATCACCCTGGAGAACGTCACCTTCCAGTATACGCAGGACGGCCCCAAGGTGCTGGATGAGGTGAACCTCTTTGTGCCAAGCGGCCAGAACGTGGCGCTGGTTGGCCCCAGCGGCTCTGGCAAGACCACACTGTGCAACCTCATCCCCCGCTTTTATGATGTAACGGAAGGCCGCGTCTTGATTGACGGCAAGGATGTGCGCGAGTTGACCCTCAAGTCCCTGCGCGGCAGCATCGGTACCGTGCAGCAAGATGTGTATTTGTTCTCGGGCACGGTGCTTGAGAACATTGCCTACGGCAAGCCGGGCGCCAGGATGGAGGACGTGGTCCAGGCCGCCAAGCGCGCAGGCGCGCATGAGTTTATTACAGCGCTGCCGGAGGGGTATGACACCTATGTGGGCGAGCGCGGCGTGAAGCTGTCCGGCGGGCAGAAGCAGCGCTTGTCCATCGCCCGCGTGTTTTTGAAGGACCCGCCCATCCTCCTCCTGGATGAAGCCACCAGCGCCCTTGATAACGAGTCGGAGATGCTGGTGCAGCAGTCGCTGGAGGAGTTGGCGAAAGGCCGCACCACGCTGACCATCGCCCACCGGCTGACCACCATCCGCAACGCGGATGTCATCTGGGTGTTGACGGACAAAGGGCTTGAGGAAAGCGGCAGCCATGAGGAATTGATCAAACAACGCGGTTTGTATTATCAATTTTATCAACTCTATACCGAAAAGGGCGATCAGGAGCAGGCAGACCTGTTTTCACAACCCATACAATCATAGGAGGCGCATATGGATGTCTTGTTTTTGGGCGCGGCGCGCGAGGTAACTGGCAGTTCGTTTTTGGTGACCATCAACGGCAAACACGTCCTGATAGACTGCGGGATGGAGCAGGGGCGGGACACCTACATCAACCAGGAGCTGCCCATCAGCCCCACGATGGTGGACGTGCTGGTCTTAACCCACGCGCACATTGACCACTCCGGCATGGTGCCGGCATTGGTCAAGCACGGGTTTTCAGGCCCCATTTACGCCACCCCTGCCACCCAGATGCTGTGTGAGATCATGCTGATGGACTCCGCCTACATCCAGGAGAGTGAAGCCGAGTGGCAAAACCGCAAGGCCAAGCGCTCCGGCGATGAGGTGTACGAACCCATTTACACCCAGGATGACGCGGCGCAGGCGCTGGCGCAATTCCAACCCATCCCCTACCTGGAGGAGCGGGAGATCCTGCCCGGCTGCGTCCTCTCCTTTACGGATGCCGGCCACCTGCTGGGGAGCGCCAGCGTGACGATGACACTCACGGAGGGGGATGTCACAAAGACCATCGTCTTCTCCGGCGATATTGGCAACACCAACCAGCCCATCATCAAGGACCCGCAGTATTTAACCAAGGCAGACTTTGTGGTGATGGAATCCACCTACGGCGACCGCCTGCACGGGGAGCGGCCGGACTATCTGGCCGATTTGACCGACGCCCTGCAGGCTGCCTTCAACCGTGGCGGCAACGTGGTGATTCCCTCCTTCGCGGTGGGCAGGACGCAAGAAATTTTGTACTTCCTGCGCGAGATCAAGGAGCAGGGCATGGTGCAGGGGCATGACGGCTTCCCGGTCTACCTGGACAGCCCGCTGGCAATCAAAGCCACCAACATCTTTGTGGAAGCGCCGCCCACCAATTTTGATGAGGAGATGCTGTCCCTGCTGCACGCGGGCATCAACCCCATCAGCTTCCCGGATCTGACCGTCTGCGTGACGGCGGAGGAAAGCAAACAGATCAACTTTGAGACGCGGCCCTGCGTCATCATCTCCGCCTCCGGCATGGCGGAAGCCGGGCGCATCCGCCACCACTTAAAGCACAACCTGTGGCGGCCAGAATCCATGGTACTGTTTGTGGGCTACCAGAGCGTGGGCACCCTGGGCCGGCAGCTGTATGACGGCGCCAAGAGCGTGCGCCTGTTTAATGAAACCATCGCCGTGAAGGCGGAGATCCGCATGCTGCGGGCCATCAGCGGCCACGCGGACCAGGCGGGGCTGCTCACCTGGATTGACAGCTTTGACCCCAAGCCGCAAAAGGTGTTTGTCACCCACGGGGAGGAGCAGGTGGCCCTGCACTTTGAAGGCATGCTGAAGGACCGCGGCTTTATGACCTTTGTGCCCTTCTCCGGTGACGGCTGGAGCCTGCGGGCTAATGAGCAAATTGCCTACGGCACGCGTGAATTGGTCGACAAGGCGGACAAAAAGCAGCGCAAGATTGAAAAGCGCGACACTGCCCTGATGGACGCCCTGGCCCGCTTGAGCGCGCTGGTCAACGCCGCCTCCGGCTATAGCAACAAGCTCAAGGCCAAACTGACCCAGCAGATCAACGATTTGGTCAGAAGGTGGGAGGACTAAGGCATTCTATATGTCAAAAAGGCTGCCGTGAACATCACGGCAGCCTTGTTGTATGCGGCGGATAATTTACAGAATGGCTCTCTTCTCTTCCTCTGTGCTTGGGCTGTACTGCATTGTAAATACACGGACAACCTCGCCCGTTTTGGCGTCCAGCTCCACCTTGTAGTTGGGGATATCTCCCTCCCCGTATGTTTTTTTAATCAGAGCAACCAAGCCTTGGTCTTGAACATAGATGGACGGACTCGAGTAGAACACCTTCCATAATGGCTTATCCGGGTTGGTCACATCATAGAACAGGTTGACAAAAAACACATTCACAGGATGATCAGCGATGATTTTTGCCTGGTCCTCACTCAGTCCATATTCCTGAACCAAGGCCACGCGTGCAAGTGCCAAAGCCTGCTCCTGGCTGATGACGCCCTCGCCCGGCAAGCCGTAATCAAACTCGCTGGCGATTTTCATATACGAATTAAAAGGCCAGTCCGCTTTGTCCGGGTGCTCCTGCACGAACGCCCGAATCATGGGCGCGATTTCCCGTGAAAAGGCTGCCTTCGCCTCCAACTCCCAGGTCCAGAAAACCTTTGGCTCCTGATATTGTTCCGAAAACGCGCGGATCGCCTTCGCAACGGGTGTGTTGCGCCGGGCTGCCTCGGCATCAAGCATGGCTTTGTATTCCTCAAGGGGCGTGCGCAGCTCCCCGGTATCCGGGTGGACAAACATATCAATCCCCGCAAATGGGAGATCCTCTTTCTTTAAACCTGTATTCCAGGAGTCAAAAGCCACATACCAATAGGACTGTTTATCCCCCGGGGCTGCGTTTTCTGGAATGTGGAAGCTGGTTTCCACACGAAGCTTGTCCATCACCTCTTTTTGAATTCCAAACACCCGGATGACCTCCTGCTTGGCGATGTTGATGGCGTCCACCCGGCTCACAGGGCCCTTCTGGGGCTTGGTGTAGACCGTTTTGCCCTCCTGATTGTTGCCCACCTGCTGCATGAGTTCAGAATACCAGGCCTGCTCCTCCGCCGACCAGGTGGTGAACTCCCCCCAGGCCGCCTGCATGATGCTGAGGAAATTGGCGCCCTCCGCACCCTCCCCGATGAAGGCCGCGATGGCGGCATCCGCGATGCGCTCCGCCTCCTTGGCGTCCACGTCCTTGCTGGTAAGCCGCTTTAGTTCCTCGGTGTCCTCGATATAGCCCTGGGATACCAAATCCCGCACCAGTTTGGCCTTCTTGCTGGGTTCCCAGTGGATGTACTCTCCCTGCTTTTGCTCGATCTGCGCCATGAACCTCCCGGTATCCCGCAGGGTGGTCATGGCGATGGCTGCCAGCACCACCAGGGAGAGTCCCATGGCCAGCGCCAGGCTGACCCTGCGCTTGTTGAGCCGCGGTTTTTTGTGGTTTAAGGCATTTAACACTTCCAGCTGATGCCTTTTGGTGAATTCCATCGGCGCGAATGCTTTGTCAAATGCCGTTTTCATCTTATCTTGACGCATGCTGTGCCTCCTTTGTCAGCTGCGCGCGCAGTTTCTCCTGCGCCCGTTTGAGCCGGTAATATACGGTGGAGACGGACACATTGAGGATGCCCGCGATCTCCTCCGCGGTGTAGTTTTGGTAGTAGTGCAAAAGGATGACAACGCGGAAGGCGGGCTTTAGACCCATCACATCCTCCACCAGACCCAACTCGTCAATGTCCATGTGTTGGGACGCCGTGATCATGGCCTCTTCCAGCGGCAGGTTGCGCACCCTGTGCCGGAACCAGGCGCTGCGCAGCACATCCTTACAGGTGTTGACCGCGATGCGCGCAAGCCAGGCCTTTTCTGATTCGGCTGTGACGCCGCGGCCCCGTGCCCGGTAGGCCTTGAGGAAGGTGTCCTGGGCCGCGTCCTCCGCCAGGCCTGCATCCTTGAGGTAGGCATAGCAAAGGCGGAGCACCCCCGTGCCGTGGTCCTCCATCAGCTGGGTCAGCCATTGCTCCTGGTTTATGTCGCGCCCGTACGCTGCGCTGTTCATGGCCGCCTCACCTCCTTCACCCTTACAGACGAAACACAGCATGAAAATTGCAAAGTTTGAGATAATATTGTAAATAAAAACAGCACCCGGGCGCAAACCTGAGTGCTGTGAAGGATTAATGACCTTACTTCAAATCGATCTCCAGCGTCACCGGGCAGTGGTCGGAGCCGTAGATGTCGCTCCTGATATCCGCTGCCTTGATCTGGCCTTTGATACGGTTTGACACCAGGAAGTAATCAATGCGCCAGCCAGCGTTGCTGGCGCGGGCGTTACTGCGATAGCTCCACCAGGAGTAGGCTTCGGTCTTGTCCGGGTAGAGGTGGCGGAAGGTATCGGTAAAGCCGCTGCCTAAAAGGGTGGTCATCTTGGCGCGTTCCTGGTCGGAGAAGCCGGGGTTGCCGCGGTTTTGGCGCGGGTATTTCAGGTCGATCTCCTGGTGCGCCACGTTCAAGTCCCCGCAATAGATGACGGGCTTTTTTTGATCCAGCGCCATCAGGTGCGCGCGCATGGCGTCCTCAAAGGCCTCGCGGTAGCCAATGCGCACCAATTCTGGCTGGGCGTTGGGCACATAGGCGTTGACCAGGTAAAAGCCGGGGTATTCCAATGTCATCACGCGGCCTTCGTCCAGGTGGTCCTCCCCCAGGCCAAAGGTGATGGAAAGCGGCTCATGCCGGGTGAACACTGCCGTGCCTGAATAGCCCTTGCGCTGGGCGGAGTGCCAATAGTCCTCATACCCGGGCGGGTCATACTGCGCCTGGCCGGGCTGCATCTTGGTCTCCTGCAGGCAGACAAAATCCGCGTCCAAATTGATGAAAGACTCATCAAACCCTTTATTTAACACCGCGCGAAAGCCGTTGACATTCCATGATACAAACTTCATTCCAATCTCCTGATGCGTCATAACGCTTATTTTATTTGAATATACCCAATAACGGGGTATATTCCAAGCAGGGTGTACCTGAAAAATACCGCACCGCACAGGAGGAAACATGTATACAGCAAACAAACAACGTTATGAGACCATGGAATACAAGCGCGTGGGTAAAAGCGGGCTCAAGTTGCCCTATGTGTCCCTTGGCCTTTGGCACAACTTTGGCAGCCTCTTCCCCCATGCCAACTCCCGGGAGATGATTTTGGGCGCTTTTGACCTTGGCATCACGCATTTTGACCTGGCCAACAACTACGGCCCCGTCCCCGGCAGCGCCGAGGAAACCTTTGGTCGTGTGCTTGCCCAGGATTTGCGGAAGTACCGGGATGAGATCATCATCTCCACCAAGTCCGGCTATTACATGTGGGAAGGCCCTTATGGCGAGTGGGGCAGCCGCAAGCAGATGATCGCCAGCCTGGACCAAAGCCTTTTGCGCATGGGGCTGGATTATGTAGACATCTTCTACTCCCACCGCCCGGATCTGGAAACGCCGCTGGAGGAAACCGTCAGCGCGCTGGTGCAGGCGGTGCGCTCCGGCAAGGCGCTGTACGTGGGCCTGTCCAACTATGACGCCAAGCGCACCAAGGAAGCGATTGACCTGCTCAAGGCTGAGGGCATCCACTGCTTAATCCATCAGCCGCGCTACAACATCTATGACCGCCGGCCCGAGGAAGGCCTGTACCAGGTGCTGGAAGAGGAAGGCGTGGGCGCGATTCCCTTCTCCCCATTGGAGCAGGGCTTGTTGACCAACCGCTACTTAAACGGCATCCCGGCGGATTCCAGGGCCGCGGGCGGTAGTATCTTCCTAAAGTCCGAGCAGATTACCGAGGACAAATTAAGCCAAATCCGCAAGCTGAATGACATCGCGGTTCAGCGCGGCCAGACCCTGGCGCAGATGGCGCTGTCCTGGCTGCACAAGAGCCCGGTGACGGCCTCCGTCATCATCGGCGCCAGCCGCCTGTCCCAGATTGAGGACTGCGCAAAGGCGCACCAGGCAGCCCCCTTCACGCAGGAGGAGCTGGACAAGATTGACCAGATTGTAAAAGGATAAGGGATTATATGCCAGAGATTGTCAACACCTATCGGGAGCAGGCGCCCGCCAGCCGCTTCATCGGCATTAAATACGATGAATCCAACCGGGTGGACGGCAGTTTTGCCCATTTGTGGACCAGCTGGTTTAAGCATGGCCGCTTCAACACCCTTGTGGCGCTGCAAACCGCGGACTGGCTGAACACCTACCCCGAGGCCGCCAGCTTCATCGGCCTGATGCGCCACCAGGCGGGGAAGGCCTTTGAGTACTGGATTGGTCTGTTTTTGCCCAGTGACACACCGGTGCCTGCCGGCTTTGACAGCCTGGACCTGCCGGCGATGGAATTGGGTGTGTGCTGGGTGAAGGGATTGGAACCGGACATCTACTGGCAGGAAAACGCCTGCATTGAGCAGCTGCGCGCGCAGTTCACCTCCCCCAAGCCGGATGAGGACGGCTGGCTGATTGTGCTGGAGCGCTACCAGCAGGCGCGCTTTGCGGAAAATGAGGACGGCGTCAGAACCCTGGACATGGTGTTTATGCTCAAAGAACTCAACGAGGAAGAGGACACAGGCATGGAGATGACGGACATGGACCCGGTGGGCAAGTTCTACTGTGCCCATTGCCGCCGCGCGATGGACAGTGACACCTGCCCGGAGTGCGGCAAAAAAGGCACGCCGCTGGACGCGGAGGACCCCATTTACATCGGGGAGCTGCCCGGCAAGCTTCGCAACGCGCTGCAGATTGCCTTTTCGGCAACGGAGATCCCCTTTAACGCCTACTCCACCCTGGGCACAGGCTTTACGCTGTCGGCGGGCGACATCTTTGAAAGTTACAAGATTTACGCGCCCTACGCCCGCTCTGAGGAGGCGAAGGTGGCCTTTTTGAGCGTGTTTGAGATCAACGACGACGCCTGATGCTGCTGGTGTATGTGACGGCGCGCCTGCGCGCGCCCTGGTGCCGCAGTTTGAAGGACAAGCGGTCCGAGATCAAACGGCTGACCCACAAGCTGCGGCAAACCTTCAACGTGTCCGTGGTGGAATCGGGCAGCCAGGACATCCATAACCTGCTGGAGATCGGCATCGCCGCTGTGGCCTTTGACGCGGCCCAGGCGGACAGCATCACAGAAAAGTTGTATGGCTTTTTGGAAAGCAATACCGATGCTGAGATCATCGGCTTTGAGGCGGAACACCGCTAAAAATGGTTACAAAAAAGGAGTTGCTGTGTACGCTGCAACTCCTTTTAATGTGGCCTTTTTTAGTCCAGTTCGCTGAGCAGGTGGCCGTAGCCCTCCGCCTCCATCTGGTCCTTTGGGATGAAGCGCAGGGAGGCGCTGTTGATGCAGTAGCGGATCCCATTGGGGGATTCCGGGTCGTTCTCAAACACATGGCCCAAGTGGGTATCGCCCAGGGCGCTGCGCACCTCGGTGCGGACTTGCCAGTACGAGCGGTCCTCCAACTCCACAATGCGGGTGTCATCGATGCTTTCAAAGAAGGCGGGCCAGCCGCAGGAGGACTGGTACTTCTGTTTGGAAGTAAAGAGCGGCTCGCCGGTGACGATGTCCACATAGATGCCCGGCTCGTTAAGCTGCCAGTACTCATTGGTGTAGGGGTGCTCCGTGCCCGATTCCTGGGTCACGTGGTACTGCAGCGGGGTGAGGATTTTCTTGAGTTCCTCATCGCTGGGTTTTGTATATTGCTGGTTTGGTTCACTCATCGCTGTCTGATTCCCTTCTGTTGTTTGCTGGCCTGGTATCAGCAAGCCAAAGACCAGCGTGATGGCAAGCAATGTGCCAAGCACAATCTTTTTCATAGATGTCCCTCCTGGTTGGCGGGGCCGTTCAAATTACAACCCCTTAAAGGTGTCCCAGCCGGACAGGTCGCCGGCCTCAAAGCCGCGCTTGAACCATTCCTGGCGCTGCGCACTGGTGCCGTGGTTGAAGGTGTCCGGGTCCACATAGCCCTGGTAGCGCTTCTGGATGGCGTCGTCACCCACCACAGCCGCGGCGCTCATGGCTTCGGACAGATCGCCCTGCTCCAGGTAGCCGCGCTCGTACATATAGCGCGCGACCACGCCGGCCAGGTAATCGGCCTGCAATTCAAAGGCTACGCTGTAGCGGTTGAATTCTGTCTGGCTCATCGTCCCCCGGGCGACGCGCTGGCGCAGGGTGTTGAGCTGCTGGGTGACGCCCAGCAGGGTTTGCACATGGTGTCCCGCCTCGTGCGCGACGACATAAACCATGGCGAAGTCGCCCTCCTTGGCGCCGTACTTCTTGGTCAGCGTGTTATAGAAGCTGAGATCCAGGTAAATGGTGTGATCGCCCGGGCAATAAAAGGGCCCCACGCCCGAATCCGCCGCGCCGCAGGCGGTGTTGATCTGGCCGGTGTAGATGGTCATCTGCGGCTCTTTATACGCGGTTTGGTACTCTGACTTGGGCAGGATCTCCGACCAGGTGTCCTCAATATCCGCGAGTGCGACGGACAAGAAGCCCATCAGCTCCTTTTCCTGCTGTGTTTCCTGGTAGGTTCCCTGCTGCTGGCTGGATTGCTGCTGGGAGCTTGGGGGCAGGACCGCGCCGTCCACCACATCGCCCAGGTTGCCGCCGCCCATCAAGGTGATGAGCAGGTAGATGACAATGCCTACCAGGCCCAGCCCACCGCCGCCCAGGGCGATCCGGCCGCCGCCTCCAAAGCTGCGCCCGCGTTGGTCATTCACATTGGTGCTTTTGCGTCTGCCTTGCCATTTCATACTGCGTCCGCCTTTCGGGCATGGCGCCCATGTTTTGATTCTTCCCTAAGATTGTACCCAGCAGGCTATATCTGCCCGCGCGCAAAGCCGCGCAGCACCGGCAGCAAATCGGCCACGCTGTCAATGGCGATGTCCGGCTTAAGGTCGCTTTTTTGCCAGACTTCCCGCGTGGTTTCCCCGCTGAACACCAGGATGGTGGACACATCCGCGTTTTTACCGCAGGTGATGTCGGTATAGATGCGGTCGCCGATCATCACGGTCTCCGCGGGCAAAACGCCTTTTTTTGCCATGGCCAGCCGGGCGATCTCCGGCTGCGGTTTGCCCAAAAAGCGGGGCAGGCGGCCGGTGGCGTGCTCCAGCATCTGGGCAAAGGCGCCGCAATCGGGCACATAGCCAAACTCCATCGGGCAAACCCAGTCCTGGTTGGTGGCCAGGTACAGCACACCGCGGTTGATCAGCTGCGTCGCGTCCACCAGCTTTTGGTAGGTCAGCTCGGTATCATAGCCCATCAGCAGACAATCCACCTCATCGCTGAGGGTGTAGGTGATGGGAAAGCCCGCCTTGCGCAGTTGCTGTTTGAAGGATTCTGTGCCCAGGGCGTAGATCAATTTTGGCTGATGGTGCGTGCGCAGATAGCTGCAGGCGGCGTCGGTGGAGGTAAAAAAGTCCTCCGTCACAGCCGTAATGCCCATGCGGGTTAATTTGTTGAGGTAGGCATCCGTCCCCCGGGAGGAGTTGTTGGTGAGGAACAGATAATCCGCGCCCGCGTCCCGGATGGCCTGTAAAAAATCCAGCGTAAAGGGGTAAAGACGGTCCCCCAGATAGAGAGTGCCGTCCATGTCCAGCAAATAGAGCTTTTTGCCTGTGAGCAGGGTTTCAAGCGCAGTGTTCATCTTTTAGGCCTCATCCAACCGCACGTGTTCCAGGCTACGGTTGAGCCTGCTGGCGAAATACAGCGCCAGCAGCGAGAGAATGGCTGACAGCAGCATGGGCAGGCCCAGATACCACTTGGACAAGAGGCCGTTGATGGTGCCAAAGGGTGAGGTTACAAACAGACAGAAGGCCAGGGAGAAACCGAACATGCGCGCCTTCTCCGCCTTGTCAATCAAAATCATCTGCAGGCTGGAGAACAGGGGGATCAAGATGCTCAACGCCAGGGCCTCCGCCGCCACGCCCACGTAGACAGCCCAGGCCGCTTCGCGCGGCAACAAAAAGAGCATGAAGTGGATGGCTGCCATGATCATCAAGCCAAAGCGCATCGGCTTATGAAAGCTTTGCGGGCGCAGGCGCGGCGCCAGCACAAAAAAGCAAATGAGCATCGCGATGGAACGCAGGCCGGACAAGAGGGGCAGCGCCTCCTCGGAAATGCCCAGGGAGGCGGTGATCAAAAGCGGCCAGAAGTTATCGGTCGCGGAACGGATCACCATCACACAGGACATGATGCCCAATACAAGCATCAATGGGGTCTTTTTAAACATGGCCTTCAGCACCGCCAGGCTGCCGCGGAAGGCGAAAAAGATGGATTTGCCCTTGAGTTCCTCCTGCCGCTTTGCGCCAAGGGCGGTTTCAGTGGTCATGAAATACAGGATGATGACCTTGACAAGCATGCACACCGCGGCAAACAGGTACAGGGCGCGCATGGTGGGCACCAGGGCAAAATTGCGCACAAAGACGCTGGTAAGCGGCGCCACAAAGCCCGAGATCAGCCCCGCGACACTGACCAAGGAATAGATGCTGACCAGCTTGTCATCCGGCGTGTCCTCCACCATCAACAGGCCCCAGGAGTTTTCTGTCACGCGGAAAAAGCCGTTGAACAGCGCCGCCGCCATGAACCAGGCAAAACTCTGGGCGAACATCCAGATCACCATGGGCACAAACCAGGCGAACAGGTCAAACAGCGCGGTCGCGGTGCGGCGGCCCAGTTTTTCTGTAATCGCACCGCCGATGAGGGCGCAGACCATCTGGCTGAGCAAAAAGGTGGTAGCCACCACGCCGATTTGCAACTCACTCAAGCCCAAGGCCTGCATGTACTTGGCCGCCAGGGGCATAAAGAGGGTAACAGGCACACCCCAGAGGGGCTCGGTGTACACACAGGCCCGCGCGTTGCCGCGCAGGTGAATCAAGGTATCTACCAACTGGTTGCGTGAAAGCAGCGCTTTGATGGAGGCCATGACATACTCACTTTCCGGATTTGTACCAGATTCATCATAGCCAATATGGGGGGGTGGTTCAAGGGGCGCACATGAAAAAACCAGGGTTGCCCCTGGTTTTTGGTTTAAATGAATCTCATTCTCCCTGTCTTAGGTTTTTAACCGTCCTGTTCTCCAACGAGAAGTGCGCAAAATGGCGCGGGCCGCCCTCGCCCAGCGGGGACTGGGCCACCAGGCCCACCTTGAGGGGCTGGTCGGTTTCCATATAGAACAGGCGGGTCATGTCAAAGCGCTCGCCGTCTAAGGAATAGTGGAAGGAGAAATAGTTGCCCACGCGGGCAGCCTGTAGCCACAGCTCATTCCCCTCCACGTTGCAGCCATTGGCGTCATCCGAGCGCACCTGGGTCACCACGCTGACCACAGCGCGGGTGCCAAAGTCGCTCTGCTCAAAGCACAGCTTGCCCCAGTTCAGTTCATCCTTCATGAGCAGGATGGCACAGGCGTCATAATCGGCCTTGAATTCCAGGGATACCTTCACGCGCAGGACAAAGTCGCCCTCCACCTCGGTATAGTAGTAGGGCGCGTTGCCCACGGACTCATCCGGCATGCCCTGCGCGTTGAGCTTTTCGCCAAAGTTGAAATAGTCGGTCTTAGCCGGCGCGTGGATGGTCATCACGCCGTCCTTTTCTTCCAGTGTGCTTTCGTTGATCCAGTTGAATTTCCGCAATGATCTTCTCCTACAATTATTTCTTGGTCAGGTATTTGCGCATGTCGATGGCGCAGGCGATCAGGATGACGGCGCCCTTGATGATGAAGGTGGTGTTGCCGGAGATGCCCAAAAACAGCATGCCGCTCATGATGAGCTGCATCAGCAGCACGCCCAGGATGACGCCGGAAATCTTACCGATACCGCCGACGAAGGACACGCCGCCGATGACGCAGGCCGCGATGGCGTCCAGCTCGTAGTTGAGACCGACGGTGCCGGTGGACGCGCCCAGGCGGGCCACCTCCACAAAGCCGGAGTAGCCATAGGTGGCGCCGGCCAAGGCGAAGGCGCCGATGATGACCGCTGACACGTTGACGCCGGAAACGCGGGCGGCTTCCTCGTTGCTGCCCACGGCAAAAATGTTCTTGCCAAAGGTGGTTTTGTTCCAGATAAACCAGATGACACCGTCACGATGACCGCGAACAGCACATAGTAGGCCACCTTGGTGGTGCCCACCGTAAACAGGCTTTTGGTGACAAAGTCTGTGGTGTAGCTGGTGTCCAGCGAGCCGATCTGCCGGGCGTTGGACAGCGCCAGGTAAGCGCCGTAGGTAATCAACTGGGTGGACAGGGTGACGATGAAGGGGTGCAGCTTAAACTTGGCCACGCAAAAGCCGTTGACCAGGCCGATGAGCGCGCCCAGCGCCATGACCGCCAGGATAACCACCGGGATGGGCAGGGGGCCCATCGCCTCAATGAAGCGGTTGGCTGTGCCAGCCTTTTGCAGCATGATGGCGGATAAAAAGCCGGTTAGGCCGATGATGCGGCCGGCAGAGAGGTCCGTCCCTGTCAAGATAATACAGCCGGCGATGCCCAGCGCGATGGGCAGGCGGGAGGCCGTCAAGGACAGGATGTTGATGATGCTGGCCGGCTGCAAAAAGGCGGGCCGCTGCGACTGGATGTAGATGACCAGCAGCAGGATGATGATGATCATGGCCCGGTCAAGCAGCCAGTTGCCGATATAGCGGCCCTTCTCGTTGGCGGGCAGGGCATGAAATGCGCGAAAACGTTCTGACATGAAGGTTTCTCCTTTGTTTTAGACGTACATGGCAGCCAGGGTCATGATCTCTTCCTGGGTGGTGGTCTTGGCATCAACTTCGCCTGCCAGGCGGCCGCCTGACATCACCAGGATGCGGTCACAAACGCCCAGCAGTTCGGGCATTTCGGAGGATACCATGATGACGGCGTCCCCTTCTTTGGCCATGTCCAGGATTAATTGATAGATTTCATACTTCGCGCCCACGTCAATCCCGCGCGTGGGCTCATCCAGCAGCAGCACATCGGGCTTGGTGTGCAGCCAGCGGCCAAAGATGACCTTCTGCTGGTTGCCGCCGGACAGGGAGCGGATCTTGGTCTGCTGGGAGGGAGTCCTGATCTGCAGGGCATTGATGCTCTCCTGCGTTTTTTGGGCCTGCTTTTTCTCACTCAGCACAAAACCGGCCACCAGGTCGTCCTTGAGGCTGGCGATGACCGTGTTGTCCTTGACGGATAAAATATTGAAGATGCCTGTAGCCCTGCGCTCCTCCGTCACCATGGCAAAGCCGTTTTTGATGGCGTCCTTGGGGGTTTTGTTTTTGATGGGCCTGCCGTTTTTGATGATGGTGCCGCTCTTGCGGGTGGAGATGCCAAATAAATTCTCCAGCAGTTCGGTGCGGCTGGAGCCGTCCAGCCCGGCCACGCCCAGGATTTCGCCCCGCTTGACATGGAAGGACACATCCCGCAAATCCGCGTAGGTGCTGGTAAGGTTGCTGACCTCCAGCATCACCTCGTCCCCCTGCTCATAATCCTTGGTGGGGAAACGGTTGGTGAGTTCGCGCCCCACCATCAAGCGGATAATCTCACCCATGGACAGGTCGCTGGCGTGCTTGGTGGCCACCCACTGGCCGTCCCGTAAGATGGTGACTTCGTCGGAGATGCGCAGTATCTCCTCCATCTTGTGGGAAATATAGACGATGCCGCAGCCCCGGTCACGCAGCATGTTGATGATGCGGAATAAATGCTCCACCTCCGTCTCCGTCAGGGAGGAGGTGGGCTCATCAAATACGATGACCTTGGCGTTGTAACTGACAGCCTTGGCGATCTCCACCATCTGCCGCTGGGAGACCGGCATGGTGGACATGATCTGCCGGGGGTTGACCCGAAGGCTTAACTCCTCAAATACCTTGAGGGTATCCTTGTGCATCTGGGCATCGGATACAAAGGGCAGCCCTTTGACGATTTTGGGATAGCGGCCCAGCCAGATGTTGTCCATGACGCTGCGCTTGAGCGCCTGGTTGAGCTCCTGATGCACCATGGCCACGCCGTTTTCAAGCGCTTCCCTGGAGGAGCGGAAGTTGACCTCCTTGCCGTCCAGGTAGATATGCCCCTCATCCTTGCTGTAAATGCCAAACAGGCACTTCATCAGGGTGGACTTGCCCGCGCCGTTCTCGCCCATCAAGGCGTGCACGGTGCCGGGTTTGACACTTAAGGACACCTTGTCCAGCGCCTGCACGCCCGGGAAGGCCTTGGAGATGTTCTCCATGCGCAATAAGGGCAGCGTGTGCGTATTGTTGCCTGCGTTTCCCTCAGGGGACATACGGGCCGCCTCCTTTCATTGAAAGTCTGGCACGGAGGGATGACCCCCGTGCCAGACAGACACTTGGTTGTTGGATTATTCGCCGGTCACCATGCTGTAGGGGATGGTTACCTTCCAGTTTTCGACCTGGACGTAGTTCTCGTTCAACTCGGCAAAGGCGTCCTTGCCAGCCAGGAAGTTGGCGGCGATGGTCGCGACGGCGTCGGCCATACCAACGGCGTCCTGCTTGATGGTACCGGTCATTTTGCCGGCCTTGATGGCTTCCATGGCATCCGCGGTGGCGTCCACGCCGAACACGGGGATGACGGTGGCGCCTTCCTCACCGGTGTTGTAGCCCTTCTCAACCAGGGCGTTCACAGCGCCGATGGCCATGGAGTCGTTGTTGGCGATGACCAACTCGACCATGTTGTTGTTCTCGGCGTTGTACTGGCTCAGGATGTTCTGGAGGGTGTCAAAGCCATGGGTCACAGACCACTGGCCCGCCTGGTCCACGATGTAGCGGTTGGCGTTGCTGTCGTCATAGAACTTCAGGGGCTTTTTGCCGGCAGCTTCCAGGATTTTGTCAGCTTCTTCCTGGCCGTACTTGGTGCGGGCAATGGCTTCCAGGTTGGCTTCGTCGCCCTTGAGCATGACGTAGCTGATCTCACCGTCGCCGTTTAGGTCCAGTTTGTCAAAATTGTCCAGCACGTACTGGCCAATCAGTTTGCCCTGCATGATGCCGGCTTCGGTGTAGACAGTGCCCACATAAGCGGCCTTGTCATAGCTGGTGAGGAGCGCTTTTTCGCCTTCCTCGCTCTCCGCCAGGGAGCGGTTGAAGAACACGATCGGGATGCCGGCGTTCTTCGCGTCGTTGATGATGTTCTCGGCAGTGCCCTGGGAGCCGGATTCCACCAGGTTGACAACCAGCACGCCCGCCTTGTTGGCGATGGCAGTCTGGATCTGGTCAATCTGCGTGGCCTGGGTGCCGTTGGAGTCCTGGTCGGCGTTCTTGATGCCCTTCTCGTTGAAGGCCTCGCCAAGAGCGGCGCGGACGGAAGAGAGGTAGTCATCATTGAAGGTGTACCAGGTGGTCATGGCTTCGCCTTCGGCGGAAGCAAAGGTGACCAGGCCAAGGGCCATGATCATGGCCAGAGCCAGTGCGAGCAGTTTCTTCATGGGTAGGGATTCCGCCTTATGTTTTTTCACGCAATGCGCTTACTCAAGATTGTACCACAATAAACGCAAATTTAAAGCATTTTTTGTAAATTTTTCTAATTTATGGGTGCAATTGTCCCATCAAAGACAAGTTTTTGCTTGACATGATAGTATGAATCACATGCTGATTACATCAAATCCTTGCGCAATAAAAGGCTTCATGCCGGCATGGCCGCTCATGTCAGACAGCATGGGCAGGCCGGTCGCGGCGCAGGCCTCGTACACTTCCAGCACCTTGGAGCAGGCCAGGCAGATGCCCGCAATCAGGCCGGCTTCCTTGACCTTCATATACACGGGGTTTTTCTCGCTTTCAAGCAGGGGCACCAGCTTGACGGACGCGCCTTCAAAAATGACGCGGATCTCATGCCCTGCCTCGTGCAGTTGAGCCGCGTTTAAGAGGACGTGCTGAAAACAGCTTTTTTCGCCTGTCATGCCATAAAACAGTATTTTTTTCATGGTCGTCTCCTTAGCATATCGTTTTTCCCATCATATCATATCTGGCCGATCTTTGCAGGACACAAAAACGCCGGGGCGGTAACTTGTCGACAAAGTGTCTGCGGACACTTTGTCGGTTTGGAGGAACCGGCATTTTCGCTTGCGAGCAAAGCTCGCGGCCAGCGAAAATGCGTGGAATGCATTGCTACGCAATGCCCCGCCCGCTCGTCACCGTACCCTCCGCCTGCTTTCGCCCTGTAAACAGGGCGAGGCGCTCTGCTACGGGACGGTTCCTCCCCATCAAAAGGCGAATGCCTTTTGATGGAAAGGAGGAGCGGCGGAACGTGTGAGAAGTGGCTTTCGAAGAAAGCCGCTGCGAACTAAGTGAAGTACGCGACGACGCGCCGGGCGATACGATTTCAGTCAGAGGGCTGTGCCCTCTGAAACTCCCCTGGAGTTAGTTTGTCTACAATCTAACGCCGGGGCGGTATCCGCCCCGGCGTTAAGATGTGTGATGGATCAATCAGTCAAACTTCTTCAGGTATTCGGCCATCATGTAGCCGTGGTAGCCCTCGTACTCCACCTGAGCCCAGTCATCCGTGATGTCCAGCACGATGAGGGACAAGCCGGACTTGACCTTGGTGTATTCCGTCGCGTTGCGCTTGGGCTCCGCCCGCATGCGCACGTTGGCTTCGCGGTCCTTGGTGAGGCTGATGACCTGAGTGTACTGACCAAGGCTGGCGCTGGGCGCCACTTCCTTCAGGTGCGCGGTTAAGACATAGCCCTCCTTGTCCTCATGGCGCACCAGGGAGAAGGTGTCCCCCTTGGCCAGGATGACAACAGCCCGCCCGCTTCTGATGGTGGCCAGCGCCTTTGATTTGGTGGTCATCTCCGCGCGCAGGGTCAATTTGCCGCCGGGCGCGGTCACAATGCCGATGCCGGTTTGCGCGCCGCCAAAGGCAAAGCTTAAATCCTGGGTGGGCACATAGCCCTCATGCCCCGCGGTTTTTACCTTGCTCCAGGTTTGCCCCAGGATGTCCAGGGTGAGCACGCTGCCGCCGTCCAGCTGCGCCAGAACCGGGGATTCGTGGGCGGGCAGCTCAAACAGGGCGATGCCCTCCGGTTTCATGACGATGGCCTCGGCCTTGGCGTCCTTGTTGGGCTTGGGCATGTCCGCCTTTTTCACGGGCGGCATAGTGGCGTAGGGCTTGGGCTCCGCTTCCGCCGGGGTGGAAACGGTTGGGGTTGTGGATTCGGTTTCCTCTGTGGTGTCCGGCACCTCCGTGGCTTCGGGTGTTTCCGGGGTTTCGGGTGCCGCTTCTTCTACTGGCTCAACCAGCATGTCCTCCGGGATGTCCTCATCCGGGAACTCGGGCCCATCCTCCGCCAGGGCGTACAGGCCTGTGCCCAGCAGCAGGAAAAGGGCCAACAGGAGCGCGGTCAGCTTGTTCAAGGTCTTCATGAAGGGTCCTCCTTCTTCATTGTGTCATAAAATTGAAACAATTGTGTAATGATTGTACGCGGAACCGCCTTGAAAGTCAATGAACAGATTGCGAACAAATTGAAAAGGGGTTCAGACACCTTGCCGCACTTAAAAAGGGGCGCATGCCCCTTTTTATCACTTGTCAAACAGGAAGGCTGCCAGCCTGTCCGGCTCCAGCCGGTAGGGCGAGCCCTTGCCCTGGAAGAACCCGTGCTGCTTGATTAAATGAATGGTCAGGTCGGTCCAGGCCATCTGCCTGCCGTCCTTGCGCACCACCTCGGTGTTGCGCTTGGGCGCGCGGTGATCGCGGAAGGGGCAGCCCAGTTTGCCCATGTATTCCTCCACCGTGACGGTGAAGCCCTGGTAGTCAACCGGTGTGCCGGTGGCGGTGAGGCCGGCCTTGGTCAGCTCCGTCATCTTGTCGGCCACTTCCTCCGGCGTGGTGCCGGCGGACGCCAGGAGCGCCGCGTCATCCATGATGATCTGTGTAAACGGGCGCGTGTCCTCGCCCATGAACCCGTCCCGGGTGAGGATGCCCGCCCTGAGGCTTTCCACCACAGGGATGTCTTTGGGGTTTTGCTTCATGCGGCCCTCCTTAGAATTTGTCGTAGAAGATGGTCTCGTCGGTGAAGCCTTTTTCCTTCAAAATCTTGATGCAGGCATCCAGCATGCCAGGGCTGCCACACAGGTAGGCCTCCTTGCCCTCGCCTGTGTCCACCTGGTCCTGGAGGGCCACGGTGACAAAGCCGGTCACGCCCTGCCAGTTGTCCGAAGGTTCCGGCCGGGCCAGGCAGGGGATGAACTTGAACTGCGGGTAGTCCTTCTCGATCTGCTCAAACTCGTCCACATAGTACAGATCGCGCAGGGTGTTGGCGCCAAAGAAGAAGCGCATCTTGTGGGGCAGGCCTTTTTCGATGACGTCATACACCAGGGAGCGGATGGGTGCTAAGCCCGAGCCGCCCGCGATCATGATCAACTCCTCGCAGTCTCCGCGCAGGTAGAAATCCCCATAGGGGCCGGACAGGCGTACCTTGTCCCCTACCTTGAGCACCGTGTGTACATAGGTGGTGCAGATGCCGTTGGGCACCAGGCGGATGAGCAATTCCAGGTGGTCCTTTTCTGTGGCTTTGGAGGAAATGGAGTAGGCGCGGAAAACCTCTTCCTTCACTTTGCCGTAAGGCTTGGTGTAAAACTGCATGAACTGGCCGGCCTTAAAATCAATGGTCTGGCCTTCGGGCAACTTCATGCGCAGGCGCTTGATGTCATAGGTCATGTCCTCGATCTCCACCAGCTCGCAGATGAACTCGCGGATGTTGAACAAAGCCTCTGGGATCAAGAGCTTCATGTTGGTCTTGACCTTGATCTGGCAGGACAAGCGCATGTTTTGCTTGCGCTCCTCCGGCGTGATGTAGGGCTCCTCCGTCATTAGGAGCGGGCCCGCGCCCTCCTGCACGGACACCTTGCACAGCCCGCAGGTGGCCTTGCCGCCGCAGGCGGAGGGGATGAAGATTTTCTCTGACGCCAGGGTGGACAGCAGGCTACTGCCGCCCTTGACCTGCAGTTTCTTCTTGCCGTTGTTGATGTCCAATTCCACAATGCCGTAGTTGTTGAGCACGCCTTCGGCGATGGAGATGATGACGCTCAGCGCGGCGGAGACCAGGCTCAGGATGCCGACGGTTTTTAAAATCGCTTGAAAATCCATGCTGCCTCCTTACTGGATGGTGAAGATGCCGGAGAACCCGATGAAGGCCATGGCCATGATGCCGGTAATGATGAAGGACAGCGCGGGGCCTTTCACACCGGGAGGCAATTTGGCGCTGGCCAGCTTCTCGCGCATGGCCGCCAGCATGTTGATGGCCAGCCACCAGCCTAGGCCGCTGCCCAGGCCAAACAGCAGGGATTGCACAAAGTTGTAGTGGCGGATGACCATAAAGAGCGTCACGCCCAAAATGGCGCAGTTCACGGTAATCAGCGGCAGGAAGATGCCCAGCTTGGCGTGCAGGTCGGGCGAATAGCGGTCCAGGCCCATTTCCAGAATCTGAACCAAAGCCGCGATGACCATGATGAAGATGATGTACTGCAGGTAGTACAACTCCGGCGGGACGATGATATAGGTGTAGATCAGCCAGTTGATGGCTGTTGTCAGCACCAATACCAGCGTGACCGCCATGCCCAGGCCGTTGGCTGTCTTGTACTCGGAGGAGACAGACAGGTAGGAGCACATGCCCAGGAAGTTGGACAGGATCATGTTGCTGGTGAAAATGGAGGCGATGAAGATGATGAGTGGATTGATGTTTGGTGTCATATGCGCGCCTCCTTACTTGGCCTTGGCCGCTTTGTTCGCGGCGCGGGCGGACATGACCCAGATCATGGCGCCGATGATAAAGAAGGCGGCCGGCGGCATAATCATGATGGTCCAGGTTTCAAAGCCGATGAAGTTGATGTTCATCCCGAAGATGGTGCCAAAGCCCAGCACCTCGCGGATGAAGGCCACCCCCAGCAGCACCAGCGTATAGCCCAGGCCAGCGAACAGGCCGTCCAGGGCGGCTGGCAGCGGCGGGTTTTGCTGGGCATAGGCTTCCGCCCGGCCCATGATGATGCAGTTGGTGATGATGAGCCCGACATAGGGGCCCAAATGCTTGGAAATGTCCGGTAAGAAGGCCTGCAGGAACAGATCCACAAAAATGACATAGGCCGCGATGACCAGCGTTTGCACAAGCATCCGCACCCGGTGGGGGATAATGTTGCGCATGGCAGACAGCGTCAGGCTGGACAGGCCCGTTACAAAGGCGACGCCCAGGCCCATGACCAAGGAGTTGCGCATGGTGTTGGTGACCGCCAGGGAGGAGCAGATGCCCAAAATGGCGCGCAGCACCTGGTTTTCGGTAAACAGGTTGCGCTTGATGATGGCGGATGTTTTCTCATTCGCCATTTACTTCACCTCCTCAGAAAACACGATCTCTGTCAGGCTTTTGTTGATGGTGCGCATGACCGCGCTGGAGGTCTGGGTGGCGCCGGTGATGGCGTCGATGTCCTTGTCCTCAACGCTGCCGTAGGCCATGAGCGTATTGGGGGTGATGGGCAAACCGCGGAACTGGTTTTTGAACCAGTCCTCATCGATGCGGCCGCCCAGGCCTGGCGTTTCGTTCTGGTAGGTGAAGACCAGGCCGGTTGTCTGCGTCCTGTCGGCGTTCACGCCCAGGTAGCCGCGCAAGGCGCCCCAGAGGCCGGAGCCCTCAATGGGCACAGCGTAGGCCAGCGTTTCCCCGTTTTCGATGTGCGCAAGAATCGGCATGCCGTAGGCTTCCTCAAAGCCGTTGAGCTTGCCGGGCTTAATCTTTTCTTCATACACAGCCGCGATCTGGTTGTCCTTTAGGCCCTCGTCCAGGCCCAGGGCGGAGAGGACTGCGCGCTGCTCCTGCAGCTGCTTGTTGCGCTGGATGGACGGCTTGAAGCCCTCATAGGCCGCGGCCAAAGCAAAGACAAGCACCGCGGTGATGACGACCATGAACAGGAAAGTGTATACATGCCCTCGTTTCATGCGGCTGCCCCCTTCTCTTTCAGCTTTTTGCGGTCCTGGCGCTGTTTGAGCTGCAGCTCAAGCAGCGGGGTGAAGGCGTTGACAATGAGGATGGCGAACATCATGCCCTCTGTAAACAGGGAGAAGGTGCGGATGACCACGGTGATGAGGCCCACCAGCGTGCCCGCGATCCACTGCGCCTGCTTGGTCTTGGGGGCGGAGATCGGGTCGGTCACCATGAAGATGGCGCCAAACAGGAAGCCGCCGGTTAACAGCATGAACAGGGGCGGTGCGGAGGTCATGCCGGACACCTGCATCACACCCGTGTAATGGAAGATGGCCGCAAGCGCGGTGCCGGATACAATGGTGGAGACCATCAGCTGCCAGGACGCCACTTTTTTATAGACCAAAAAGGCGCCGCCAAGCAGGATGAGCAGCGCGCTGCTCTCCCCCAGGGAACCGGCGACATTGCCCAGGAACAGGTGCAGGTGATTGGCCAACTCGCCTGTCGCGTTGTAGGTAATAATGGGGGTGGCGGATGTGATCGCGTCCACCGCGGTGGTATAGGCGGCAAACCCGCCCGGCAGCGCCAGGAAGGGCTGCGGCCAGGTCATGGTCATGTGCGCGGGGAAGGCCACATAGATAAAGCAGCGGCTGACCAGGGCAGGGTTAAAGATGTTGCGCCCGAACCCGCCAAATACGCCCTTGCCAAAGACCACGCCAAACACGATGCCCACCACCGCGACCCACATGGGGGTGGCCGGCGGCAAGGTCAGGGTAAAGAGCGCGGCGGAGACAAAGACGGCCTCTGACACCTTGGCCTTGTCCTTGTTGATAGAGCGCATCACCAGGTATTCGGAAATGACGGCGGCAAGCGCCACCACAAGCCCCATGATCACCCAACGCCAGCCATACAAAAAAACGGCCAGGATGGCAATGGGGATCAGCGCCAGTAAAACAGTCCGCATCATTTTCTGTTTTGTAAACAGATTCTTCACGTCCATATCATCACCTCTTGCGCTGATAATAGCATGAGCAGACCGCAAAATGCAAGATAATAAACGTTTGCTCCGCAGCCAAAAATTGGCAGGATTTGCCTTGTTTTGTGTGATTTTGCGCAAAGGGCGCGCGGCAGCATAAAACACCGAAGGTCTGGTTATACTTTATACGAGTATTTTTGTTGTACGGAGGATTCAATGAGAAAGATCAAACACGATGTCATGCCCGAGATGAAGCGCAGGTTCGCCAACCGCGCGATCCGGGAGCAAAATATACCGCAGGATACCCTGGAGGCGCTGGTGGAAGCCGCGTCCCTGGCCCCTTCCTGCTTTAACGAGCAGCCCTGGCGCTTTTTGATTGCCACCGGGGAGCGCAGGGAGCAGCTGCTGGCCACCTTAACCCCCAAAAACCAGGAATGGGCGGGCAAGGCGCCAGTTTTGGTGCTGACCTGCGCCAAGAAAACCTTCACCGAGGGCGGCAAGGACAATTTCTGGCACCTGTCCGACACCGGCTGCGCGGCGGGCTTCTTCATCCTGGAGGCGGAGCGCCGCGGCCTGGTCGCCCACCCCATGGCCGGCTTCAGCAAAAAGGCGGCGCGGGAGGCCTTCAACATTGATGAGGACCTGGACATTGTGCATGTGATGGCGGTGGGCTACCCCGGCGACGTCAAGCTGTTAAGCGAACACAACCAGGCGCGCAACCGCCCCAACCCCCGCAAACCCATCAGCGAGATACTGCTTTAACCGGTTTCATGCTATACTGTGCAAGGACATATCATATATCATCACAAGGAGGCAATTGAATGAGAGACATCGCGCAGGTCGTCACCGGCAGCCGCGCCATTGACGGCGCGGGCGTGCACCTGGTCCGTGTGCTGGGGCTGCCCACCACCAAGGCGTTTGACCCTTTCTTGATGCTGGACGCCTTTGATTCCACAGACCCCAGGGACTATATCAAGGGCTTCCCCTGGCACCCCCACCGCGGGATTGAAACCGTCACCTATTTGCAAAAAGGACATATCATCCACAGCGACAGCCTGGGCAACAGCGGGGACATCAGGGACGGCGGCTGCCAGTGGATGACGGCGGGCTCGGGCATCATGCACCAGGAGATGCCGCAGGCCTCAGAGCGGATGCTGGGCTTGCAATTGTGGCTCAACCTGCCCGCGAGCGACAAGATGACCCCGCCCAAGTACAACGACATCCGCGATGAGGACGTGCAGGTGGTGACGCAGGAAGGCGTCAGCGTGCGCGTGATTGCCGGGGAGTACGAGGGCACAAAGGGTGTCATGAACGGCGATCATGTCAAAATGACGATGCTGGACATCGCGCTTGCGCCGGGTGCCTCCTTTTCGATGAAAACACCCAGGGACGAAACCCTGTTTGTCTACCTGACACGGGGCTCCGGCTTGTTTGGCCCCCAACAGCAGGCGCTTGAGGAAAAGCGCGCGGTGCTGTTTGGCGAGGGGGACTCCGTCTCCTTCACCGCGGGCGAAAACGGGCTGGACCTGATGCTGTTTATGGCAAGGCCCCTGCATGAGCCCATCGCCTGGGGCGGGCCGATTGTGATGAACACCCGGGAAGAGTTAAAAAAAGCCTTTGATGAACTGGACGAAGGCACCTTCATCAAGGTATAATTTGTGCAAAACCTGATTAAATAAGGAGGCACATCATGAAAAACCTGCGTAAAGACGCCATTTTGGGGATCATCCTGCTGGGGCTGTGGCTGGTGATCAAATACCTGTTCCAGGGCTCCGGTATTTTCCTGTGGCTGCTGGGCCTGGTTGGCCTGGTGGTGCTGGTGGTTGGCTTGCTGCCCGATCCCCTGCATCAAAAGGTGATGGACCTGAAAAACAAGCTGCTCAAGAGCGCAAAAAAATAAGCGCGGCGGGGTTTATTTGTTAGGTTTGGCAAGATTTGGGTAAATTAGAGATGGACCCCATGAACGAAAGGAGAACCACCATGATTAAAAAAGAAATCGCAAAAATGTTGAATGATCAAATCAACCTGGAGCTGCACTCCGGTTACCTGTATCTGGAATTTGCCAATTACTACGAAGAGAAGAGCTTGTCCGGCTTCGCGCATTGGTTCAATGCGCAGGCCGTTGAAGAATATGAGCATGCCATGAAGATCCGTGAATTCCTCAACGACTGCGGCGTGCGCGTCACCTTCTCCCCCATTGGGGACACCATCAAAGAATTTGATGACATCAAAGGCCCGCTGCACGAAGCCCTCAAGCATGAGCAATTCGTCACCAAGTCCATTTACAAAATCTACGAGAAGGCGCTGGAGCTCAACGACCACCTGACCGCCAACTTCCTGCAGTGGTTCATCGAGGAGCAGGGCGAGGAAGAGACCACCGCCCAGCTGAACATCGACAAGGCCAAGCTGGTTGGCACCGGCGGCCCGGCACTGTACATGCTGGACAAGGAAATGGGTCGCCGCGAAGGCTGATTCGCTTACAACAACAATTACTCCCCGCTCCGGGTAACCGGGGCGGGCTTTCTTTTCTGCTTCTTTCTGCACAAATTTGATTCATGATGTATAATGTACTGGTTATCAAGAAAAGGAGCACCGGATGAAGACAGCACTTATCACCGGCGCCAGTGACGGCATTGGCGAGCAGGCCGCCATCGCCCTGAAGGACTTGGGCTGGCAGGTAGCCATCATCGGCCGCAACAAGGCGCGCACCGAGGCTGTGGCCAGGCGTTTGAACGCGCCGCATTACCTGGCGGATTTCGCCAAACTAAGCGAAGTGAAGGCGCTGGGCGCGCAATTGCTGCGGGATTTCCCGCGCATTGACGTGCTGGCTAACAACGCCGGGGGCATGTTTTCAAAGCAGCCGCTGACAGAAGACGGCTTTGAGATGACCTTCCAGGTGAACCACCTGGCGCATTTCCTGCTCACACGGATGCTGATGCCTACCTTGATTACAAGCCGCGCCAGCGTCATCAACACCTCCAGCGTCGCGCATAAAAGCATTGGCTTGCTGTTTAAATTGGATGATGTGGCCAAGCCGAAGCATTATTCCCAGCATTTGGCCTACGGTAACGCAAAGTTGGCCAACATCCTCTTTACGAAGGAGCTGCACAGGCGCTACCACGCGCAGGGCCTCAATGCCGCAGCCTTTCATCCCGGGGTGGTCGCCAGTTCGTTTGCCAAGGACACCAACTCCTTCATGCGTCTGCTGTACCACACGGGCCTCAAGCGCGCGCCTGGGGTGATCACCCCCAAAGAGGGCGCGCAGACGCTGGTCTGGCTGGCGACGAATGCGCCTGGGGTAAGTTGGCGTTCCGGCGGGTATTATGCCAAGCAACGGCCCGCCAAAACCACCAGGAAGGCACAGGATGAGGCGCTGGCTAAAGCGTTGTGGGAGATGAGTGAACAGCTCATCGCGCCATATTTGGAGGAACGCACGCAATGAAGGGAAACGACTGATGATTCATATCGCGCTATTTGGGGATTCCATCGGCCGGGGTGTCAGCTACCAGGAGGACCGCGGCCGCTACGCCTATTTGAAGGAAGGCTTCGATAAATTGACCGAGCAGCACGGCTTGTGCAAGGTCTACAACTACGCTAAGTTTGGCGCCACCGCGAAGGAAGGACTGGAAGCTTTTGCGGGCGAGAACATTGATGATGTGCAGGCAGTGGCCATCCAGTACGGCGGCAACGATTGCACGCCGGACTGGGCAGCGATCGCAAAGGACCCGGACAGCTTCCACCCGCCCAAGACCGACCTGGACAGCTTTGAAGCGCAGCTGACACAGTTTGTGGAAAAAGTGAGGGGGGCAGGCAAGGTGGCGGTGCTGGTGACCCCGCCGCCTTTGGTGGCGGAGCGCTTTGTGCCGTGGATCTCAAAGGGGCTGGACGAGGCAGCCATCCTGCGCTATTTGGGCGATGTGCATCACGTCTACCGCTGGCAGGAGCAATACGGCCTGGCTGTGCACAAGGTGGCGCGGCTGACCCAAAGCAAGCTGTTTGACCTGCGCGCCTTCTTCCTGCTGGAGCGCAGGCTGGAGGACCTGTACTGCGCGGACGGCATGCACCCCAACGCGTTGGGGCACCAGGTGATCTACAAGGCGATTGAGCAGATGCTGCCGCGCTTTACCCAAAAGGAGATCAAAGCCTGTTATGAGCTGGTGAACGCCTGCGTGAGCGAAACCAAGCTGGAACAGATGCGCTCCGCGGGCGCCAGCCAGAACGTGCAGCGGCTTGAGATGTATATTGAAAACCACTTTACAGAGCCCCTTTGCGTGCAGGACATCGCCAACGCGCTGGGCCTGTCCGCAAGCAGGGTGTGCGCCCTGGCAAACCAGATTGAGCCGGGCATGACCATCATCAAACTGCTGACGCAAAAGCGTATAGCGACCGCCAAAACCCTGCTGCGCACCACAAAGGCCACCATCCGGGAGATCGCGGAGCGGGTGGGCATTCCTGATTATAATTATTTTACAAAGGTGTTTAAAAAGCATACGGGCAAAACGCCCAGCCAGTACAGAAACAGCGGCGCTTAGGACGATATGACATCCACCAGCATGGTCACCAAAAGCAGGCCCAGGACAACCAGCAGCAGCGCGCGCACAAAGGGCGCGCCTTTTTTGATGGCCAGCCGCGCGCCCACCATATTGCCCGCGATGCCAAAGGCGGCCGCCGGCAGTGCCAGGGCATAAAGCACATGCCCAGTGGTGATGAGGGTGATAAGCGCACCTACATTGCTGCCCAGGTTGACCAGTTTGGCGGTGCCGGAGGCGTGCAGCGCGTCCTCCCCCATGAGCATCACATAGGCCAGGATCAAAAAAGTGCCGGTACCCGGCCCCACCAGGCCGTCATAGGTGCCAATCACAAAGCCGATGACAAAGCAGGCGGGCAGGGTATACCGCCTGGGGATGAGGGCATCCCTCACGGACAGGTCTTTGTTTTTGAGCACAATAAAGGCCACCACCGGCAGCGCCAGCAGCACGCCGACGCGGATATAGTAGGCTGGCAGCACGGTTAGCAAATAGGCGCCCAGCACTGCGCCGGGGACAGAGCCCAGTACAGAAGCGATGCCCGCGCGGTAGTTGATGAGCCCGCGGCCGCCATAGGTGATGGTGGACACCGTGGTGCCCATGACGGCGGACAGCTTGTTGCTGCCGCCAGCCAGGGAGGGCGGCAGCCCCGCCAAATAATAGGCCGGCAGGGAGATCAAACCCCCGCCGCCCGCGATGCTGTCCACAAACCCTGCCAGGAAAATGAGCGGGCAGACGATCAGAATCATCTGCCAGGTGACGTCATGCATAGGAAACTCCAGTACGAATTACACTTTTGTGATTACCACAAACCGAACCAGGCTTCGCCGGCGAAGAGCACTTTTCCGTCCTTGGTGAACCCGGCTATAAACTCATCCCCGCAGGCGATGTCGATCAGGTCCGTCCAACCTGCGGTCTCCGCCGCCAGGGAAGGCTTGGTGCACAGCAGCTTGCCTTCACCGGTCAAGCCCACCAGAAAGTCATTGCCCAGGACAATTTGGGTGATGTTTTGCCAGCCTGATACCTGCGCCTGTAAATCCTTGTGCGACATCAAAACGCTGCCATCCGCTTTGAGCGCGGCTGCCACAGGCCGCGTAATTTTGCCGCCAACAACCTCCCGCCCCAGCTTGATGCGAAGCACGTCAGACCAGCTGGACATCTCCTGCGCCACGTCCGCGCCCACCAGGTCCGCCATTTCCAGCAGATGTACCTTGCCTTGCCCGTCCACATAGGCCCCCAGGCCATAGATGGCGGACCAGGCGGCGAAATCGCGGATCTCGCTGCCTTCAGGCAAAAGCTGGTGCGCAGAATAGCCATTCAGTTTCAGCAGTGCGCCTTCGGTTGTCTGTCCAAGGAACAGATCGTCATAGCCAGACATGGCAACAAAGCGCTGATGAAAGTGGTTGGGAGCAGGACCGCGGATGCCTTCCCTTAGGACTGTGCCATCCGTTTGCAGCGCGTAAAAGGTGTGAAAGCCGATGTCAATCGCCTTCACATCACGCCAGTGGGTCGGGTTCTCGTGGGCAATGTGCAGCAAGCCGCCAAAGTGAGGAATGCCGTTACGGTCAAGCGCCATGAACAGCGATGTCTCGCCAGAAATCGCTGTGATGTTTTGGAACAGCTGGCTGGGCGGGATGACCATGTCTGCGCGCACCCAGGCTTCAATCTGTTTTTTCCCGGTTTCATTCATGGTGCTGACCCGGTACCAGGTGTGCCCGCGGCGCGTCTCCTCCCCCAGGATGAACAGGGGATCGCCCTTTTGCTTTTTGCCAATGGTGTCCCCGGCCGGGCCTTTCCTGAGGTTGACCTGGTCCATCGCGATCTGGCCGAAGCCTTTTTCAAGGGCAACAGCCGGCAGGGCAAAACAGCACAGCAAAATGAGCCAGATTATCACTTTTTTCATCATGCTTGGATCCTTTCTTGATGGAATGAGTTGTTCACCCAATCAAACGCCACAAAAGGCCTGTTTCATGCCTGAGTATAAAGCACATCCGATTGTATCACCAGAACAAGCCCCGGGCAAACTGCCCGGGGCCTATGGAGGCTTGTGGACTTACTCGAATTCTTCCGCCTGCCGCTCCATGTTTTCCACCACGATGTCATAGATCTCGCCCAGGGAGGCGCAGTACTCCAGCACTTCCCAGGGCTTGTTGGTGTGGAAGTGGATTTTGATCAGCTCCTCATCCCCCACCGCCAGCAGGCAGTCGCCCTCAAAGTTGTTTGTGAAATACTCGGTAATCTTGTCCTCGTCCAGGTCCGTCCCCTCAATCAAGGTTTGCACATCAAACTTGAATTCCAGCATAGGCCGCCTCCTTATTTATTGATTCGCCGCTTTTTTGAGGTTGTCCAGGTAGTCCTGCAGGGTTAAATCCCCGGAGAAATGGTGCTTGCCGTCCACCACATAATAGGGCACATAGTCAATGACCATCTCGCGGGCGATGCCGTCATCCGCCAGCACCTCCTGATGAAAACGATCAGAATCCAGCACCGCGCGGGCTTCCGCTTCATCCAGCCCCACTTCCCTGGCTACGCGCAGCAGCACCCGGTGGTCGCTGAGGAGGACGCCTTCTTCAAACAGCAACTCCTGGGCGCGGCGGAAGAGCTCGTTCCCCAGGCCCTTGGTTTTGGCGTACTGCAGCAGGCGGTGCGGGTCCATCATGCGGGCATAGCGCGCGCCAGCCATGTCCAGTTTCAGGCCGTCGCCCCTGGCTTCCTCCGCCAGGTCCTCAAAGCCCTTTAAAATGTCGTCAATTTCCCCGCCGTATTCCAGCTGCACGTGCTCGGCCATGCTGACGCCATCGGGCTCGTCGCTGTCCAGGTTCAGCAAAAAACTGCGCGGGATGACCTGCGCCTGCTCCGCAAGGCCCAGCTGCTTGAGCGCCACGTTCAAGCGCTCCTTCCCGATAAGGCAATAGGGGCAATGAAAGTCTGCCCATGCTTCGATCTTCATACATTCACTCCTGCGCGCTTTGATTTGTGATATACAGCGCCACTCATTGTATACCCAAAGCGGGCAGGGACCTAACCCCGCACGCAGAAAAGCCCCTGCAGCAAACAGTGGCAAGGGCCTTCAATTTTCCGTTCAGGTTGGTGAATCAGTTACCGGGCACGGCTTCCTCGGTGGGCACAGGCGCGGTGTCCGGGGTGTTCAGGCAGGGGCAGTCCTGCATGCGCCTGCCGCGGAACTGCTGGGCCATTTTGCCCTTTCCCCTGCCCTGCATGCGCTGGTTCATTCCGCGCATGCCGCCATCCTGCCAGTTTTGGCGCAGGTTTTGGGCGCGCTCGCCCGCAAGCGTTGTCAGCAAGGCTTTGACATCCGCAGCGGTCAGCTTGTCCAGGGTCAAAAAGGCCTGGATGATGCGCAGTTGCAGTCCGGGGTTGGCTGCCTTGAAGGCGTCCAGGTTGCCCTGCGCGATGAGCAGTTCCTCAAAGGTCTGCCCATTTTCCAGCTTCAGCGCAAGCGCCGCTTCAAGCCCGGTTGGCTGGGTGGCTTCCGTAACCTCTGCTGGCTGCGCGGCCTCCTCCGCCACAGCGGCGCTCATCATGCCCAGCGCCAGCATCATAACAAGTGCCAGTGTCATCATTCTTTTCATGGGTGTTTCCTCCATTTTTATTTGCCAGCTGTCCTGGCAGTTATGATGATAGCGGGCAATTGTGGCAAAAATAGGGCAAAAAACATCTGTTTTTGTGACAGACGAAGACCTGCAACACAGTTATGACACAAATGAAAGGTACAATCTAACTGAAGGGAGTGACATGTATGCGGATGCTGATCGCGGATGACCACCAGCAAATTACCCAGGTGCTGGCTGCCTACGCCAAAAAAGAAGGCTTTGAGACCATCATCGCCAACGACGGCGCGCAGGCGCTGGCATTAGCCACTGAAGAAGACCCTGACATCATCCTGCTGGACGTGATGATGCCCAGGATGGACGGCTTTGAGGTGTGCCGGCGCATCCGCGCTGTTTCCGCCGTGCCCATTATCATGATTACTGCCCGCGGGGAGGACTTTGAGCGCATCATGGGCCTGGACATTGGGGCGGATGACTACATCGTCAAGCCCTTCTCGCCCACGGAGGTGATGGCTCGGGTGCGCGCGGTGCTGCGCCGGGCGGATGTGAAACAGGACAGCCAGCCTGAGGGCATGAAGCGCGGCAAGCTGATCCTGCGCATGGATACGGCGGATGTAAGCGTGGACGGCCAAAAAATCCCCCTGACCAAAAAGGAGATGGATCTGCTGTACACACTGGCGGACAAGCCCGGCCGTGTGTTTACGCGCGAGCAATTGCTGGACAGCCTGTGGGGCTATGACTACTTCGGTGACAGCCGCACGGTGGACTCCCACATCAAGCGCCTGCGGGCCAAGCTGGATGTGACGGACAAGCCGGGGTTTTCCATCCGCACAGTCTGGGGCCGCGGCTATCAGTTTGAGGTGACCGATGATGAAGCTTAAAATTACCGGCAAGCTGATGGCCTACTTCGCGCTGGCGCTGCTCCTCTTTGGCCTGGTGCTGGGCCTCCTCTTCACTGTGATGTTCCGGGATTTCAGCGCGCATGTGTACCAGGACAACCTGACCAAGCGGGCAGAGCGGATTGCGGACAGTCTGTCTTCCCTCACCCACGGGCGCGACCGGCCCCAGGGCGGCATGGGCAACACGATGCGCCTGCTCAGCGAAGCCGCGGATACCGACATCTGGTTGGTGGACCGCAAAGCGCGCACCGTCACCGTGGGCCGTCGCCCGCGCCCGGTGGAATACAGCCAGCTGCCGCCGGACGCGGACAAGCTGCTGGGTGAGGTGTTTGAGGGCAAGACCGCGCACAGCCGCGCCTTTTCCGGCATGCTGGAGCAGGCCACCATCACCGTGGCGGCGCCGGTGTTGGATACAGATGGACGGGTAGCCCTGGCGCTGCTGCTGCATGGCACCGCGGAAGGTACGGACGCTGCCGCGCGCGAAGGCCTGAAGCTGCTGCTGGTATCCGGACTGTTTGCCCTGATCCTCGCAAGCGCGGCCGTGGCCCTGCTCTCACACCACTTCATCCGGCCCATCAAGGCCATGCAGGTGGCGGCCAACCACATGGCGCAGGGGGATTACGCGGTGCAGGTGGAGGATACGCGCCGGGATGAGCTGGGCGCCCTGGCCCAGGACTTGAACAGGCTGTCGCGCAGCCTGCTGGATGCCCAGGCGCAAAGCCAGGCGGAGGAGACACGCCGGCGGCACTTCATGGCCAAGGTATCGCATGAACTGCGCACCCCGGTCACTGTGCTGCAAAGCACGCTGGAAGCGCTAAAGGACGGAGTGATTACGAACCCTGATGACATCAAACGGCACCAAGAGGGCATGCTGAAGGAAACCCTGCACCTCAAGCGTATGGTGCAGGACTTGCTGGATCTGTCCCGCATGCAAAGCCCCGGCTATGCCTTTGAGCAAGCGCAGGTAGATCTGACCGCGCTGATAGCGGATGTGGCCCGCACCGCGCAGGCGCTGGGCGAGGACAAAGCCTTGGTGGTTGAAACCGCCATCGCGGATGTGCCCGCAATCACCGGGGACGCCACCCGATTGCGCCAGTTGATGCTGATCCTGGTGGATAACGCGGTGCGCGTCAGCCCCAGGGAAGGCTTCTTGCGCTTTGAGCTGGCGCAAACAGCGCAAGGCATCCGTTTCACGCTGACGGACCAGGGGCCGGGCATCCCGGACGCCCTGCTCCCCCACCTGTTTGACGCCTTCCGCACAGGCGAGGCGGACGGCGTGCATCCCCAGGGAACCGGGCTGGGGCTGGCCATCGCCAGGGAGATTGCCCAGCGCCACGGCGCAGTCATCACAGCAAAAAACACGGCAGATGGCGGGGCGGTCTTTACAGTGCTGTTCCCGGGGTGATACCGTTCACACTACAATCATCAGCCGGGCGGATGCGCGCCCGGTTTTTATGTGTATAGAAAACCGCCCGCCAGGCGATTGCCTGACGGGCGGCGGTTGGTTGGTAGGTTCTGCTTATTCGACGCCGGCCAGTTTCTTGAGGTTGGCCAGGCGCATGGCCGCTTCTTCCTCGGACTGCTCAAACAGGGGTTCTGCCTGATCCGGGAAGGCGCGCAGCAGGGAGGTGTAGCGCACTTCGCCCTTGATGAAGTCCTGGTAGCTCTCGGTGGGATCCTTGCTGTCGATGATCAGCGGGTTCTTGCCCTCATCCGCCAGCTGCGGGTTGTACCGGTAGAGGTTCCAGTAGCCGGAGGCAACCGCCTTGCGGGTCTCGGCCTGGGAGAAGGACATGTTGATGCCGTGGTTGATGCAGGGGCTGTAGGCGATGATGAGGGAGGGGCCGTCATAGGCTTCCGCCTCGTTGAACGCCTTGAGCACCTGGTTGTAGTTGGCGCTCATGGATACATGGGCGACGTAGACATAGCCGTAGCTCATGGCCATCATGCCCAGGTCCTTCTTGCGGGTGCGCTTGCCGGCCGCGGCAAACTTGGCCACAGAGCCGGTGGGCGTGGCCTTGGAAGCCTGGCCGCCGGTGTTGGAGTAGACTTCGGTGTCCAGCACGAGGATGTTGACGTCCTCATTAGCGGCCAGCACGTGGTCCAGCCCGCCGTAGCCGATGTCATAGGCCCAGCCGTCGCCGCCGATAATCCAGACGGATTTCTTGGCCAGCATGTCGGCATGCTTGAGCACGTAGCGCGCATCATCGCAGGTGGCGCAGGTGCAGGGCTCGCCGTCCATGGTAACACCGGCTTCACAGGCAGCCTTTAGTTTCTCGCCAGCGATCTTGGAGGCGTCTGCGTCCTTCATGACGTCCAGCCACTCACGGCCGGCTTCCTTGATGGCCGCGTCGGTGTCGTCCTTGTTGATGAGGGACTCCACCTTCTCGGCCAGTTTGGCACGGCGCTGGGTGTAGGCCAGGTTCATGCCAAAGCCGAACTCTGCGTTGTCTTCAAACAGGCTGTTTGCCCAGGCGGGACCGTGGCCCTTGCTGTTGACGGTGTAGGGCACCGTGGGGCTGGAACCGCCGTAGATGGAGGTGCAGCCGGTGGCATTGGCGATGACCATGCGGTCACCGAACAGCTGGGTGGCCAGCTTGATGTAGGGCGTCTCGCCGCAGCCGGCGCAGGCGCCGGAGAACTCAAACAGCGGCTTGATGAACTGGGCGCCGCGCACGGTGTTCTTGTTGTGCTTGATGCGGTCGTCCGGCAGGTTGATGGCGAACTCCCAGTTCTTTTCCTGATGGCGCTGGGAATCCAGCGGTTTCATCTGCAGCGCCTTGGTCTTGGCGGGGCACACTTCGTAGCAGTTGCCGCAGCCGGTGCAGTCCAGGGGGCTGATCTGAATGCGGAAATCGTTGCCGGCATAGTCCTTGCCGATGGCGGGCTTGGTCTCAAAGCCCTCGGGGCGCTCGGCGCCGGACTCAATTAAGAAGGGACGGATAACGGCGTGCGGGCACACCATGGAACACTGGTTGCACTGGATGCAGTGCTCAATCTGCCACTCGGGCACGTTGACCGCGATGCCGCGCTTCTCATACTGCGTGGTGGCGGTGGGCACGCGTCCGCCCGGATCAAAGGCGGAGACGGGCAGGGAATCGCCGGCCTGGCCCAGGATGGGCTTGGCAACGCCGTCGAAATACTCGGTCGCCTCGATCTTCATGGGCACAGCGCCAGTCTGGGTATCCAGCCAGGACGCGGGGATCTTGACCTCGCGCAGCTCGGCGGCGGCGCCGTCAATCACAGCCCAGTTGGCCTTGACAACCTTGTCGCCGCGGCGGCCGTAGGTGGCCTTGGCGTAGTCCTTCATGTACTTCTCGGCCTGGGCGTAGGGGATGATGTTGGCCAGCTTGAAGAAGGCGGCCTGCATGATGGTGTTGATGCGGGAGCCCATGCCGTGCTTGGCGGCCAGGGAGATCGCGTCAATCACGTACAGCTTGGCCTTTTTCTTGGCCAACTCACGCTTCATGGAGGCGGGCAGGCGCTCGTCCAGCTCCTCTTCTGTCCAGGGGCAGTTGAGCAGGAAGGTGCCGCCGCGTTTTAAGTGACCCACCATGTCATACTGGGTGACATAGGCCGGGTTGTGGCAGGCGACGAAGTTGGCGTCGTCAATCTGGTAGGTGCTCTGGATGGGATCCTTGCCAAAGCGCAGATGGCTGACGGTGAGGCCGCCGGACTTCTTGGAGTCATAGGCGAAATAGGCCTGCACGTTGAGCTTGGTGTGATCGCCGATGATCTTGATGGAGTTCTTGTTGGCGCCAACGGTGCCGTCGCTGCCCAGGCCGTAGAACTTGCAGGACACGGTGCCTTCGGGCGCGGCGTTGAACTGGCGGCCCAGGGCCAGGGAGGAGTTGCTTACGTCGTCGGTGATGCCCACGGTGAAGTGGTTCTTCGGACGGGCCTTGGCCATGTTGTCATACACAGCCTTGACCATGGTGGGGGTGAACTCCTTGCTGGAGAGGCCATAGCGGCCGCCCAGGACGGTGATGTCATTGCGGCCGGCTTCCGCCAGCGCGGTATGCACATCGGTGTAGAGCGGATCGCCCAGCGCGCCGGGTTCCTTGGTGCGGTCCATGACGGACAGGCGCTTCACGGTCTTGGGCAGGGCCTTTAAGAAGACATCCGCGGCGAAGGGGCGATACAGGCGCACCTTGAGCACGCCCAGCTTCTTGCCCTTGCGGTTGAGGGCGGTCACGGTCTCGTGCACGGTCTCCGCGCCGGAGCCCATGATGATGATGACATCCTCGGCTTCCGGATCGCCCACATAGTCAAACAGCTTGTAGGAGCGGCCGGTGAGTTTTTTCACCTGCTTCATGCACTCCTCCACAATGCCGGGCACGGCCTTGTAGTAGGGGTTGGCCGCTTCGCGGTTCTGGAAGAAGACGTCCGGGTTCTGGGCGGTACCGCTCTGATGCGGCTTCTCGGGGCTTAGGGCACGCTCACGGAAGGCGTCCACCTTGTCCCAGTCCACCAGCTTCTTGATGTCCTCATAGGAGATCTCCTCGATCTTCTGGAACTCGTGGCTGGTGCGGAAGCCGTCAAAGAAGTGCAGGAAGGGCACAGAGGACTTGAGGGTGGCCAGGTGCGCAACCAGGGCCATGTCCTGGGCTTCCTGAACGGAGCTGGACGCCAGCATGGCAAAGCCGGTCTGGCGGCAGGCCATGACGTCGGAGTGGTCGCCGAAGATGGACAGGGCGTGGGTGGCGATGGTCCGGGCAGACACGTGGAAGACGGTGGGCAGCAGTTCGCCCGCGATCTTGTACATGTTGGGGATCATCAGCAAGAGGCCCTGGGAGGCGGTATAGGTGGTGGTCATGGCGCCGGCCGCGAGGGAGCCGTGCACCGCGCCAGCCGCGCCGCCTTCGCTTTGCATCTCCGCCACACGGACCGTTTGTCCAAACAGGTTCTTCCGTCCATGCGCGGACCATTCGTCCACATACTCCGCCATCGTGGATGAGGGGGTGATGGGGTAAATGGCTGCTACATCAGAAAACGCGTACGCGATGTGGCTGACAGCACCGCTGCCGTCAATGGTGGTCATTTTTTTTGCCATGATTTCCTCCTGGTATTTCTATCTTTGAACCCGCGAAGCGGGATTTCAAGCGGTTTTCAACCGTCCAAGTATAGCGAGTTTTGGGGTAGATTGTCAAGGATTTCGCGCGGAAGCGCACGCTCCAATATGCCTTGATAAATCTATCTTTTTTGACATTCCTGAAAACTTCCCGTCAAAATTTTACGAATTTTTGCGTGAATTTTTGACGAAAACGGGCAGCGAAAACAAAGTTTGCCGCAAAATTTGATTTTACAAAATTGACTATCGTACTACGATATAGTAAACTGTGATTATTACGTCACGGAGAGGTCTTATGACACAAATTCCAAAGCGCCTGCGCGCGATCTACTGCCCCATGAGCGAGCCCACCTTCTACCTGCTACTTTTGATGCAGGAGCCCAACTACGGCTACAGCATCATCCAGGAGGCAAGCGACCTCACCGGCGGGGAGGTGGTCTTCAGCCCAGGCACCTTATATGGCGGCATCAAAAAACTGCTGGCGGACGGCTTGATCCAACTGGATCACGCGGAAAACCGCCGCAAGCTGTATATCCTGACCGAACTGGGCGAAGCCCTTTTAAAGATAGAAAAAAGGCGCATACTGCGCCTGTGCGCCAACGCGCAGGGGGAGGCCTACCGGGATTAGGCGCCCGGCAGAATAAACCGAACAGACGCGGGCAGCAGCTCCAACTCAAACTGCTTGCCCCTGATGATCTCACCGTCCAGGCACAGGACGGTTTCTTTTTGGCAGGTAATGGCGGCGCGTTTGACGCGGCGGTATAAGCGGATGCCTTCAAAATCCGGGCTGTCCAGGTGCCCGCCTTTTTTGTAGGTGCCCAAGAGCGACACCAGCCTGGAGCGGGAGACCGGGCGGATGGCGCAGACGTCCATCAACCCGTCATCGTTGACAGCCTTTGGCGCGCAGTGAAAGCCGCCGCCGATATACTGGCCGGAGGCGAAGGAGGCCGTCAGCAGGTTTCCTTCATAAAAGGGCTGCCCATCCAGGTGGACCGTGCAGTTGGTGTTCAAATGCTTTGTGACCGCGCTGATGGCGCCCACCCAGTAGGCGCGCTTGCCGCCCAGAACAGGCGTGTTGCGAAAGCGCATCATGGTGGCGGCCGCGTGCGCTTCCAACCCCAGGTTGACCACATTGATGGCGGCGTAGCCGTTCACCTTAATCATGTCCACCAGCACCGTGGGCGCGGTGGTTTGCTGTTTCAAGTCCAAAAAGCGGTCCACCCCTCCGTACATGCGCGCGTAGTCATTGCCGCTGCCGCAGGGCCACACACCCACCGCGGCATCCGGGGTATGGATGAGGGCTGTGGCGACCTCGCCCAAGGTACCGTCCCCGCCGGCCGCGTAAAAGCGCAAGGGACCGGCTTCCTGCGCGCGTACCTCACGCACCAGGCGGGTCGCGTCGCCCGCGTCCCTTGTAATCAGCACGGTATAGGGCGTGGGCGAGAGGGCGTCCAACTGCGCCTGCAGGCGGCTTTGCGCGTTGCGGCTGCCGGCAACAGGGTTGAAGATGATGTAGTGCTTGGTCTCCACGCGAGCAACCCCCAAAAACATAATCGCAAGGAATGTACCCACTCCACAGAAAAAGCAGGAGACAAATGCTCCTGCAATTGATCAAATCCGTTTGTTGTCAGTCTTTGGCGAGGACCTGTCCCAGCATTTCATCCACCATCAGCAGCATGCGCGGCAGGTGGAAGGGTCCCTTGAAGGTGCTGCCCTTGCAGGGCGGCTGGGTGGGCTTGCCGTCCCGGCGCAGATAGCCGTACCACTCGCCGTATTCCGGATCGCTGAAGTACTCCTTGCAGTAGTCAATGGTTTTGATGAACCACTCCAGGTATTCGGGCTTGCCGGTGTCGCGGTAGGCCATCAGGGAGGCGATGGCGGTCTCATTGTGCGGCCACCACAGCTTCATATCATGCTCATAGGCTTCCGGCGGCAGGCCCTTGCAGTCGATAAAGTACAAAAGGCCGCCGTACTCCTTGTCCCAGCCGGCGTGGATGGCATCCAGGAAGAGCTCCTGCGTGTCACCATGCAGCTTTTCATCGCCCAGGCGGTTGGCCTCTTCCATCAAGAACCAGGCGCACTCAATATCATGCCCGGGGTTGACGACACGGCCGGCGGTAAACTCGTCCTGGAACTCCCCCTTTGGCCCGACGGACTCCAGCGTGCATTTTAAATCCGGCTTCCTGTGATAGGTAAAGATGTCGTGCACGCACTCTTTGGCGCGTTCATCATACAGCGCGGCGTTCTCCGGATCAGCCTTGCGCAGCACGCTTGTGAGGTTTAAATAGATCATCGGGTCCGCCAGCGACCGGCCTGTGCGGGTTTCGGGAATGGTCTTGGGCCCCATGCCGGTAGGGTCGTTGATCAGGCCGTGGTTTAGCTGCCAGATGAGCTCATACGCCCGCCTGGCGCGCTCCAGGTGCTCCGGCTTTCCGGTTAAAATATAATATTCGGCGTTGGCCATGGCGTAGAAGCCTTCGGAGAAATTGTAGCGGCGCTGGCGCAGGGGCTTGCCGTCCTTGGTGACGGTGAAATACATGCGGTCGCCCTGTCGCGGTTGATGCAGTATTTCTCCATAAAATCAAGGCAGCTCTCCGCCGCTGTACGCCATTCCGGTTTTTCCCCATACTGGTTGCATAATTTGGAGAAGGTCCACGCGCAGCGGCCCTGCATCCACACACTCTTGTCGGTGGAGAACACGCGGCCCTGCCGGTCCAGGCAGGTATAGACGCCGCCATATTCGCTGTCCATCCCGTTGTCCAGCCAGAAGCGGACGCAGCGGTCCAGCTCATCCTTGATCCACTGATGAATGCCCCGTAGTTGTTCCTTCATATGAACCTCCTCATCAATAAAACATCCATGCCGAGGGCGGGATGGATGTTGATATGGTTAGATCTCTTCGAAACTTTTGGCTTTCTTGGAATACTTGCCGGAGGCGAAATGCGCCATCATCGCGGCGTAGAAGGCCTCTTCGTTGCCGGCTTCCAGCGCGCGCACGATGTTCTCGTGCTTGATGATGGTGTCGTCCAGGTGCTTGAATTTTTCCTCGGTCTTGAAGTTTTCGTCCACATCCCAGATGGCGTTCATCATGGAGGTGAGGGACTGGTTGCCGATGCGGGAGAAAATGGCCATGTGGAACTCGCGGTCGTGCTCCGTAAAGATGCGCTGCTCCTCCCACTGCTGCTTGATGGCCTCCATGATCTCCCGGATGCGGGCGACGTCCTCGCCTTCCAGGGTTTCAAAAGCCTGGCGCATATAGGCCAATTCCAGCCGTTTTCTGATGTCCAGCATTTCCGCGACGGCGTTGTCCTCCTCCCCTGCGGCGGCGAAGATGACATTTTGGAACACAAAATCCAGGTTAAAGGCCTTGAGCATCGTGCCCCGGCCAGGCTGCGCAGACACCATGCCCAGCAGTTCCATGGACTTGATGGCCTCGCGCAGCACGTTGCGGCTGACGCCCAGCATGTCCACCAGCGCCTGCTCTGTGGGCAGCAAATCCCCCGGTTGCAGGTTGTTTTGTAGGATATAGGCGCGAATCTGGCGGAATACCAGCGAATACAGCTTTTCCCCTCTTCTCTTAACCATGTGAACCTCCGTTAATCCTTGCCCTACAATATACAGCAATTTGTTGAATTGTCAACGATTTACGGGCGGTTTTGACATCATTGTTGCAGAAAATTCACAGTTTGTCCTATGAAGCCAGGATTCGCACAGACAACAGCCCCAGGCCGGCTGGTCTGGGGCTGTCACAATGGTATTAGCGTTTACTTTTTACCCGGGTCCACGACCGATTTGATCATGCCCTCCAAATCAAGGCCCGCGTCCTTCAAGCCGTCCAGCACGCCGCCCAGCAGGCTTTCTTCCTTCTTGGCGGTGGTCTTTTTAGTTGTGCTTGTCTTTTTGGCGGGTGTTTTCCTGGCGGTGGTGGTCTTCTTCGCGGTGGATGCCGCCTTGGCCGTGGTCTTTTTGGCAGTTGTAGTTGTCTTTTTCGCGGTGGTCTTGGCGGCAGATGCCGTCTTCTTCGCGGTGGTAGTCGCCTTCTTGGCGGCGGTGGTGGTCTTGGCCGCCGCGGCCTTGGTCTTGGCGGCAGTCAGCTTGCGCTTCTCGCTCATCAGTTTCTTTTTGTCCTCGGCCAATTTTTCCATGCGCGTTTTAAGCTTCGCGATGTCCTCATTGACCTTGGCGATGGACGCTTCCACCTGTTTGAGCGTCAGTTTCTTCTCAGCCATCCGGCACCTCCTTTAAAATTCCTTACCAGGATTGTACACACAGCGCGCGGTGGTTACACGCGTTTGAAGGCCCACTTGCCGCTTTCAAAGCGCCGGTAAAAGAAGATAAGCCGCAGGCCGATCTCCGCCAGGCTGAGCAGCCAGACCATGGGCAGATCCAGCATCAGCACATCCACCGCCAGCCAGGCCATCACAGGGCGGATGATGGACACGCACACCATCATCACGCCGGCCACGTACAGGTTGTCCCCCGCGCCCCGCAGGCCGCCGGACAGCACTACAGAGGACATCTGCAAAGGCTGCATGAGGGCGACCACCAGCATGGTCTGCGCCGCGTACATGATGACATGCGCGGCGTCCGGCGTGCCGGGGTTGATGAACAGCTGGCTGACCGGGTAGCGGAACAGCGCTGTTAAAGCCCCCAGCAGCAGGCTGAGTACCAACGCGATACGCTGTGTGACCTTGCCGTACAGCAGGCTCAAATCCCGCCGGTCACGGCCCAGGTTCTGCCCTACCAGGGAGGTTGCGGCCACGGACAAGCCGTCGGCGAAATTGAAGGTAAGCGCCAGGAACTGCATGGCGATGTTGTGCGCCGCGAACATCGTGACGCCAAGGGAATACATGATGCGGCTGTAGAGGAAAAAGCCGATGCGCATGCTGGTTTGCTCCACCACCGCGTTGCCGCCCACCTTGACGATGGCGCGCATGGTGTGCGGGTCAACCCGCCAGTTGTCCCTAAAGGAGATGCGCAGATAGCTGTTCTTATAATGCATGATGGCCACAAAGGACAGGATGAGGCCCACCACCATGCCGATGACGCTGGCGATGGCGGCGCCCCGGATGCCTATGGCCGGGAAGCCCAGGTGGCCGAAGATGAGCAGGAAGTTGAAGAACACGTTGACCAGGTTTGAGATGATGTTGACCTTCATGGGGATCTTGGTGTCCCCCACGCCGCGCAGCGCGGCGCTGATGCACATGCTGACCGCGTTCACGGGCAGGGCATAGGCCATAATCACAAAATAATCCACCGCGCCGCGCAGCACCGCCGCGTCATCCGGCGTGCGGTCATGCCCGCCGGCCAAGCGCATCAAGGGCTCCGCAAAAATGACAGTGAGGGCCGCGACGATGACGGAGAGGGCAAAGCCCAGCATGATGGCGTTGCGCAGGGTGGCATTGGCCGCGTCACGCCGGCCTTCGCCCTTCCTGCGGGCGACGATGGCGGTGACGCCCACGTTGAGCGCGAAGAAGAGCATCAGCATGATCATGCGCGGCTGGCCGGGCAGCGAGACCGCCGCCAGCGCGTTTTTGCCCAACTGGCCCACCATGATGATGTCGGCCGAGCCAATCAGGCTCATCAACACCAATTCCAGGATGGCAGGCATGGCGATGGTGAAGACCTGCCCGTAGGCTTCCCTGCTGTTTGGAATCTCGCCCAGGCGCCTGTTTTCCGGTACAAGCGAAGAAGAGGCGAACAGGCGCCTCAAATAATCCTTCAAGCTACAAGAACCCCCTATCAGTCGATGTATCTATCCTAACAGACGGTATTATTATAAACAATCAAAGCACAAAAAACAAACACGCGGCCAGGTTGGCCGCGCGGTCAAAACAGATCAGTCCCTACTGCGCGAGTTGCCCGCGATTAAGATGAGGCGCAGCAGTTGCAGCATGGCGCCAATGGCGCTGGCCACATAGGTCATGGCGGCGGCGCGCAGCATGGCTTTGGCGCCCCGCTCCTCCTCCGGCGTGGTGATGATGCCGCTGGTGGTCAGCATGCGGATGGCGCGGGAGGACGCGTTAAACTCTGTAGGCAGGGTAATTAGGGCAAACAGCACCGCCAGGGAAAAAAGCACGATGCCAGCCCAGACCAGCGGCTGAAAGGACATGACGATGCCCAGGATGAAAATGGGCATACTGAGGCTTGAACCGATGTTGACCACCGGCACAATGGCGCTGCGCAGGCCCAGGGGCGCATAGCCCTCGTGCTTTTGCATGGCGTGGCCCGCCTCGTGCGCAGCCACCGCGACCGCGGCCACGCTGGAGGAGTTGTAGACCTCCTCAGACAGGCTGAGCACCTCGGTCTTGGGGTTGTAGTGGTCCGTCAGCGCGCCGGGCACCCGCTCCAGCCCCACGTTGTGGTTGCCGGCGTCATGCAGCATGCGGGTGACAGCCTCCGCCGCCCTGATGCCCTTTTGGGTGGGCAGGCGGCTGTATTTTTTATAGGCAGATTTGACCATGCTCTGCGCCCAGAAGGCCAGCAGAAAAGCCGGAATCAGCAACAGGAAGGTGGGATCATAAAACAGGGGCATAACAGTCTCCTCTCAACAGCATAAAAAATAACATTACACCGTTATTATACCACCCAAAACGCAGCGAAATATCAATAAATGGTGAATAGCAAACGCCCGGGCGGCGCAGGCTGCCCGGGCTTAAGTTAACAGATGATGTTACTTGGAGATGGTGACTTGCTTGAAGTACTTGTATCCCAGCGGGATGGAGAAGA
>DUQZ01000007.1 GCA_012837525.1 Clostridiales bacterium
AAATTCGTGGTATTCTTGCTTTAAGCCATTGGGGTTCTCCTCCTTGTGAATGTCTATGCAACATCCATTGTAGCGGAGTCCCGGTGGCTTGCCCATTCCTCCTCACCCTGGGCAAAGTTGCGAACTTTATTGTACTCTATCTGTTGTCAAATCAGCAAGATCGTAAAAATTCTGCAATAGATAATACTGCAATAACATGATTTGTAAGCAGGTACCGCCTTGCCGGGCGCGCCCCATCATGCTATAATTCACCCATCGCGATGAACGGGATTCCGTGGACAATGGCCCAAGAGAGCTGCCGCTTGGTGCGAGGCAGCGGCCAGACCCCACCTATCCACCCGGGAGCGGGCTGCGAGGAGCAGCCGGGGTATGCCCCTTACAGCGTATGTATGAGTTGACCGGCAACGGTAATTTGGGTGGCAACGCGGAGCCTTCCGTCCCATGTGATGGAAGGCTCCGCTTTATTTTTAGCGACACGAAAGGAAGTCTAAGCATGATCGACATCAATCTCATTCGGACCAACCCGGACCTGGTGCGGGAGAACATCCGCCGCAAGTTCCAGGACCACCGCCTGCCCCTGGTGGACGAAGCCATCGAGCTGGACAAGAAAAACCGCGCCGCCATCGTCCAGGCGGATGAGCTGCGCGCCCAGCGCAACACCCTCTCCAAGCAGATCGGCGGCTTGCTTCAAAAAGGCCAGAAAGAAGAGGCCGAGCGCGTCAAGCAAGACGTCGCCGACATCGCCCAGCAGCTTATTACCCTGGAGCAGCAGGAGGCCGACTACCAGGCGCAGCTGAAGGACGTCATGATGCAAATCCCGCAGATCATGGACCCCTCCGTGCCCCTGGGGAAGGACGACCAGGAAAATGTGGAGATGGAGCGCTTTGGCGAGCCCGTTGTGCCCGCCTATGAAATCCCCTACCACGTGGACATCATGGAGCGCCTCTCTGGTCTGGACCTGGACGCCGCGCGCAAGACCTCCGGCAGCGGGTTTTACTACCTGTTGGGCGATGTCGCCCGCCTGCACTCCGCCATCCTGGCCTACGCCCGCGATTTTATGATTGACCGCGGCTTCCTTTACTGCATCCCGCCCTACATGATTCGCTCGGAGGTCGTCACCGGCGTGATGAGCTTTGCGGAGATGGAAAACATGATGTACAAAATTGAGGGCGAAGACCTCTACCTCATCGGTACATCCGAGCACTCCATGATCGGCAAGTTCATCGACACCATGCTTTCCGAAGACGACCTGCCCCAGGCCCTCACCAGCTATTCCCCCTGCTTCCGCAAGGAAGTCGGCGCCCACGGCATTGAGGAGCGCGGCGTCTACCGCGTGCACCAGTTTGAAAAGCAGGAGATGGTCGTCCTGTGCAAGCCCGAGGACAGCATGGACTGGTATCAAAAGCTCTGGCAAAACTCCGTCGATTTCTTCCGCACCCTGGATATTCCCGTGCGCACCCTGGCCTGCTGCACCGGTGACTTGGCCGATCTCAAGGTCATCTCCTGCGATGTGGAGGCCTGGTCCCCCCGCCAGCAGAAGTACTTCGAGGTCTGCTCCTGCTCCAACCTGGGCGATGCCCAGGCCCGTCGCTTGCGCATCCGCGCCCGCGGCAAGGATGGCAAGCGCTTCCACCCGCACACCCTCAACAACACCGTTGTCGCGCCCCCGCGCATGCTCATCACCTTCCTGGAAAACAACCTCAACGAGGACGGCACCGTCCGCATCCCCGAGGCCCTGCGGCCGTACATGGGCGGGAAGGAACGGATTGGGTGAGAGATGGGGAGTACCTTGGACCTAATCTTTCCAGAAAAGGTCCAAACCCCAAAAGAACTTTGGAATTGGATAAAATGAACCTGAGCCAAATGGCTTGGGTTCGTTTTTAAGGCAAGGTATTCACAGACTGTTTCGTTGTATGTATAGAACTGCTATGCTACACTGATAGATGATTATCATGTCCGGTTTAGGAGGAAAGGAGCGCCGTATGGATCTGCCATTTGAGACCATCTACAAAAAGTCCCAGCTCACGCGCTGGATGGCTGCCATGCCGCGCCGTTTCAGCTGCCGGCACTTCAAGGACGCGGCGGATATCTCCCAATTGGCGGTGTTGGAATACGCCGCGGAGCGCGTCTGCCAAAAGGGCATTCGCATCGCCATTATCAATGGCGGCGCGGATGATGTGGTGGTCACCCTCCCTCTTTTCCCGCGCTTCAAAGGGCACGATCAGTACGCCGTCATCCTGGCCAAGAAGGACTTACCCAATGCAGGTCTGTTGGCCGGCATCTCCGGCGAGGCCTTTGCGCTGGAGTTGGCTGCCCAGGGCCTGCAGGGCTGCTGGATCACCGGCAACTACCGCCGCATTGTGGCGGTACAGGCCGCCCTGGAGGATGAGCAGGTCATGGCCGTCATGCCCTTTGGCGTGCCCAAGGACGAGGAAGGCGCCCGCTTGACCCGGCGCAAGATCCTCACCGCCTTCAGCCCCGATGACCCCACCCTGTGGCCTTACTGGGCCTACCGCGCGGCGGAGTCCATGCGCAGCGCGCCCTCTGCCATGAACCGGCAGCCCTGGCGCGTCAGCTTCTCTGGCAGCACGCTTTCCTTTGTGGGCAACAAGTTAAACAGCATCGACAGCGGCATCGCCGTGTTGCATATTGAATGCTCCCTGGTGGATGAGGCGCGCGCCTGGCGCCTGGCCGCGGACAACAAAACCCTGCTGGTACAGGTAGAGGAAGCCCATGAGCCTGTTTGATCATATGCACAAGGAGCACCAGCGCCCGCTGGCGGACCGCATGCGCCCGCGCACCCTGGATGAGTTCCTGGGTCAGGCGCATCTGGTGGGCCAGGGCAAGCTGCTGCGCCGCGCCATTGAGGCCGACCAGCTTACCAGCAGCATTTTCTACGGCCCGCCCGGCTGCGGCAAGACCACCCTGGCCTTTGTGGTATCCCAAACCACCAAGGGCGCCTTTGAGCGCTTAAACGCCGTCACCAGCGGCGTGGCGGAGGTGCGCGAGGTGATCAAGCAGGCCAAGGAACGCCGGCAGATGTATGACCAGCACACCTATTTGCTGCTGGATGAGTGCCACCGCTGGAGCAAGGCGCAGTCGGACTCCATCCTGCCCGCCATTGAGGAAGGCACCATCCGCTTCATCGGCTCCACCACCGAAAACCCCATGATTGCCATGACGCCTGCCATCGTCAGCCGCTGCCGCGTGTTTCAGTTTTTCCGCCTGTCGGATGAGGATGTGAAAGCAGCGCTGATGACCGCCATCACCGATACCGAGCGCGGCCTGGGCATGATGGACGTCACGGTAGAGGAAGACGCGCTGGACCACTGGGTGCAGGTCGCCGCGGGCGATGTGCGCACCGCGCTCAACGCGCTGGAGTTGGCCGCCCTCACCACGCCCACGGGAGAGAATGGCATCCACATCACCCGCGCCATTGCCGAGGACAGCATCCAAAAGCCCATGATGCGAGTGAATGAGACGCTGTATTACGACATGCTCTCCGCCTTTTGCAAGAGCCTGCGCGGCTCGGACCCAGACGCGGCCCTCTTGTGGTCATCCCGGCTGCTGTACGCGGGCTGTGACCCGCGCTTGATTGTGCGCCGGCTTATCGCCCACGCCAGTGAGGACGTGGGCATGGCGGATCCAGGCGCCATGCTGCAGGCGGTGGCCGCGGCCCAGGCGCTGGAGTTTGTCGGCCTGCCGGAGGCCAGGCTGCCCATCTCCCAGGCCATCATCTACATCTGCATGGCACCCAAGTCCGATACCGTGGTCAGCGCCATGGGCGCGGCTGCGGCGGATGCCGAGCGAGGCCAATTGGGCGAGGTGCCCATCCACCTGCGCGATACCCACTACCAGGGCGCCAGCCGCCTGGGCAATGGCACGGGCTACCTCTACCCACACGATTTCCCCGGCCACTGGGTCAGGCAAAACTACATGCCCGACGGCTTTGAGGACACCGTGTACTACCAGCCAGGGCAGCTGGGGTTTGAAAAAAAACTCAACAAAAAGAAGGACAGCGATGGATAGGAGCCAGGAAGTCTATCAAGCCATCAAAGACATGGGCATCCCTCACCAGGTCTTTTTTCATGAGCCCAAGTGGACGATTGAGGATTGCTTAAGGACGCCTGAATTGGACCGCTCCCGCGCTACCATGCCCAAGAACGTCTTTTTGTGCAACCGCCAGCAGACCGATTATTACCTGCTGCTGCTTTCGCCGGACCGCGCCTTTCGCACCGCGGTTGTCAGCAAGCTGCTGGGGGCATCCCGGCTCAGCTTCGCCCCGCTGGAGAAATTGCCCGAAATGCTGGGCCTTAACAGCGGCGCGGTCAGCCCGCTGGGCCTGTTGTTTGACCGTGACAAGCAGGTCACCCTGGTGATGGATGACGCGCTGCTTGCGTATGAAGCCCTTTGGTTTCACCCCTGCGTCAACACCGCCTCTGTGGAGATGAACACCACGGATTTTCTGGAGACCTTTTTGCCAAAACTTGGCATCACCTGCCGTATGATACATATCCCACCACCTGAAGGAGCCTGAACCATGCACCATTTCTTCGCCTATTTATCCCGGATGAAATTGATCCGCCGCTGGGGCTTGATGCGCAACCTGATCCCCGAAAACGACATGGAGCATGCCATGCAGGCAGCCATGATCGCCCACGCGCTGGCGGTTATCGGCAATGTGCGCTATGAGCGGGACTACAACGCCGAGCACGTGATGGCCATCGCCCTGTTTCATGACGTGTCCGAGGTCATCACCGGCGACATGCCCACGCCCATTAAGCACAACAACCCCAAAATCCGGGAGGAGTTTCACAAGATCGAGCGCATCGCCATCCAGCGCTTGAAGCAAATGCTGCCCAAGGATTTGCGCGACGCCTATGACCCCCTGCTGCTGCCGGACACCAAAACGCCGGAACACAGACTGGTAAAAGCTGCTGACCGCCTGTGCGCCTACATCAAGTGCCTGGAGGAAACCAAGGCCGGCAACAACGAGTTTATCGAGGCGCAGGAGAGCATTTTGGCCACCCTGCACGCCATTGACCTGCCCGAGGTGCAGGACTTCCTGCGCGAGTTTGTGCCCGGCTTCGGCATGAGTTTAGATCAGATTTCAAAATAAGACGTACTTGACAGGACCTGCAAACCGCTTATAATAAACTTAAATCAGTTTATTTTATGAAATGTGCTTAAACAAGACCATCAACGTCAATCAACTGATTTGAGTTGATTGTCAAAAATCAACTTAAACCAGCACATTGACGGACAGGGCGATCACGGAGGGAAAGGGCATGAACGCGCGGGCAAAACAGGCGGAGCGCACGCTGTACGTTGGTGTCATTGGCGATTTGATCGCCTCGCGCAAGCTGGCGCAGCGCGCGGCGGCGCAGGCGGCGCTGCAGGCGGCACTGGATGCGGTGAACGCGCGGTTCGCGAATCACCTGGCCGCCCGCTTTGTCATCACCCTGGGGGATGAGTTCCAGGGCTTGCTCAAACCAAGCGCCCCGGTGTTTGAAATCCTGGACGTACTGGAAGCGCGCCTGGGCGGGCAGCCCTGCCGCTTTGGCGTGGGCGTGGGCGCGATGGCGACGCCCATTAACCCGGATATGAGCATCGGCGCGGATGGGCCCGCCTTCTGGCACGCGCGGGACGCCATCACCAGCGTGCATGAGCAGCATGACTACCAGCAAACGCGCACCCGCATCCGCGGGTTGAATGCCCATGATGAGCCCATCATCAACAACCTGCTGGCGCTGTCGGACTACATCAAGCGCGGCTGGACCGATTTGCAGCGGGAGACCTTCGCCCACCTGCTTCATCTGCGCATCTATACCGACAATTTTGACCAGCAATCAGCGGCCGAGGACATGGGCATCACCGCGGTGGCCCTCTACCGCCGGCTCAAGATCAGCGGCATCAAGGTTTACCTGCGCAGCCGGGCGGATTTGAACACCTGGCTGATTGATGCTTTGAAGGCGGAGGCAGGCGCATGAGCATCACCATCAACACACTCACCCTGCTGGTACTCGCCCTGCACCTGCTGGCGGATTTCCACCTGCAGTGGGCCAGTTTGTCAGACGGCAAGCGCGCGCGGCTTGCGCCCCTGTTTGTCCACGGGTTCATTTACATGACCTGCATGGCGCTGCCCCTGTTGCTGGACACGCGCCTGTGGCCGGGGCTGCTGGTGATCGTGGGCAGCCACCTGGTGCTGGACTTCTTCAAATCCCTGCTGCTCAACAAAGGGGATCAAAAGGGCGAGGCCGCGCTGTTTTTTATCGACCAGGCGCTGCACATCGCGGTCATCCTTCTGTGCTGTGAGGTGTTCTTCAGGCCCTCAGCTGATTCCGGGGTCCATACGCTTACTGTGGACGCGCTCAAATGGGTCTTGCTGCTCCTCTTTGTGACCAAGCCAGCCAACATCACCATGAAACAGGCGCTCAAAAAATACGCCGGCTTCCCGGTGCCGAAGGATCTGCCGGAGCAGGCTACCGTGCCGGGCGCGGGCGCCATGATCGGCAACCTGGAGCGCGTGCTGACGGCTATCCTGCTGGGCTTGTCGCAGTTTGCGGCCATCGGCCTGGTGTTCACCGCCAAGTCCATCGCCCGCTTTGACCGCATCTCCAAAGACCAGGGCTTCGCGGAGTATTATTTAATCGGCTCGCTTTTCAGCCTGCTGTGGGTGTTTGTGGGCTGGATTGTATTGTATAAACTGCTATAAATCACAAAAATAAAAATCAG
>DUQZ01000008.1 GCA_012837525.1 Clostridiales bacterium
CGCCAAGGGTAATCCCCAGCGATTTGGCCGCGGCGTCAAAGGTTGATGTCCCTATGTTCTTGACCGCTGCCATCGTTTTGTCCATAAAGGCAAACACAAACGCGAGCGTAAGCACCCCAAGGATAAACGCAATCAGCAATACCAGGGGGCGCTTGTCAACAGTCTCTGTTTTGGCCATGGCGATGATACTCCATTCGTTGTTGATTTCATCAGGCTTCATGCTAAAAGGTTGGGTTTAGCATACGCACGGTCCGAACCCTTGTCAACCACAGCTTTTCAAGCCCTGCTTGAGCCAATGGCCCCTTAAATCAACCGTCTCTTGCTTGAATCAACTTGGGGTAGATTTTATAATAGAGCCAGGACGGGAGGTGAACAGAATGAAACTGGGCAAGCGTTTACAGGAACTGCGGGTCAACAAAGGGCTGACCCAGGCGCAGCTGGCGGAAGAATTGGGCGTCAGCTTCCAGGCTGTCAGCAGCTGGGAGCGGGATGAGTCCCTGCCCGAAACCGCCAAGCTGTGGGCCATCGCCGCGGCGCTTGATACCACCTTGTGCAACCTGTTGGATGAGGACGCGGGCTTTTACCCCCTGTTTGAACTGGATGACCGCATCTTCCATGAGGACCGCATGTACACCTTCATCAAATCAGCCGCCAGCGCGCGGGACATGCCGCAAACCTTGAAGGCCCTCCCCTTCGCGCGCCAGGCGCACCAAAACCAGGTGCGCAAGGGCGAACCGGGCATCCCCTACATCAACCACCCCCTCACCATGTGCTGCCACGCCCTGGCCATGGGCATCAAGGAGGACAGGGTCATCGCCGCCATCCTGCTGCATGACGTGGTGGAGGACTGCGAGTTTGATTTGTGTGACCTGCCCGTTGATGAGGAGGTGCGCCACATCGTGGACCTGCTCACCTGGGAGGGCGAGCCCGAGGTGGATGAGGACATCTACGACCAAAGCTACTACGCCGCCATCCAGCAAAACCCCCAGGCCGCCCTCATCAAACTGATCGACCGGTGCAACAACCTGGCCACCATGGCCGGCGGCTTCAAAAAGGAGCGCATGCGCGAATACCTGGAGCACACCCACCGCTTCATCCTGCCCCTGGCCAACAACCTGCAGGACAGCTACCCGCCCTACCAGGACGCCTGCTTCCTGCTTAAATACCACATCCGCAGCCTGATGTACGCCATTATCAAAACCGCGCAGCTGTAAAGCAAAAGCCCGTCAGGTTTGCCTGTATTGTATTTTGCCACATCAACATCAGGAGGTGTCCCATGCCGTCTGGCCTTGGAAACTATCTGGCAATCGCGCTGAGCTCCATGGCGGTGTATCTGTTTTTGCTCATCGCGATCAGGCTGCTGGGCCGCAACGAGCTGTCCCAGCTGTCGGTGGTGGATTTGATCTTTGTGCTGCTCATCAGCAACGCGGTCCAAAACGCGATGGTCGGGCCGGATTCCTCCCTGCTGGGCGGCCTGGTTGCCGCCAGCGCGCTCTTTTTGCTGAACCTGCTACTAAAGCGCCTCACCTACCGCTTTCCCCGGCTCAACAAAATGATCGAGGGTGAGGCGGTGATGCTGGTCCATCAAGGGCAGTTGAACATTCAAAATATGGCCCGGGTGCATATGACCATGGCAGACCTCAATGAGGCCATCCGCGAGCACGGTGTGAAGGACATCGCGCAGGTGGATTTATGCGTGCTGGAAGTGGACGGCAACATCTCTGTGCTGTCGCATGACTATCAAAAAACAACCCATCACAAGCGAAAGACCAAGAAAACCATCAAGCAGAACTTGAATTAGCAAAAATCAGTCCCCGTGCCGGGCATTTTAATAATCCTGATTACACCGAAACAACATATTAAGACTCCTAACAATGAACGTGCCGGGTACATTGAATAGGAGTGTTTTTATCTGCTACCTCAGCGCAGACAAATCCGGAAAGAGAGACGCATCATGATCCAAGCGCAACCCCTGATTGCCGTTAACAATGTGCGCGCCTCCGCCGCTTTTTATGAAGCCCTGCTGGGCGTCAAAAGCGCGCACGGCGGGGAGGAGTATGAGCAGCTGGTGGTGACCTGCCCCCCGATCCTTGTGCCAGTTTCAGAGTTAGTTGAGATATAATCAACAAAACAAAGGAGCTGGAAGAAATGGCGCAAAAGAAGTACACGGTGGAACAGATCATTGTCAAACTTCGGGA
>DUQZ01000009.1 GCA_012837525.1 Clostridiales bacterium
ATTGTAACACACAACTTAAGAAAATTCCATGTTAAAAGGCGGTAAAATAGCAAGTTTCAAGGCGCTGTACTGGGAATTGCTTACTCTTTGAGTAAACTGACTTCCCCCGCGACCAGGCGGACAGTCCCGATCTTTGTTTCTACCAGCAACGCCCCATCGTCATCAACCGTTACAGCATGGCCGGTTGTTTGCTTCCCTTCGTTGATGAAAGAGACCTTCCTGCCAATTGTGATGCATTTTGACCGGTATGTTGGCATGTGGGCGGGCATATTCGGAAGGGCGTTCAAGATTTCATTGATGAGACAGGCGACGAGCTGCTCACGGTCGACGGGATGATTTTGTTGGTGGAGGGTGCCGGCGATGTCCCGCAATTCCTTCGGAAAATCAACAGGGCCGGTATTAATGCCGATGCCAATGACGATATAGCTGAGCGCTTGATTGAGAATGACGCCCTCCGCCAGGATGCCGCAGACCTTTTTGCCTTTCAGCAGCAGGTCATTCACCCATTTGATATCCGTTTTAAGGCCTGTCACTGACCGGATGGCGTTGCAGGCAGCGACTGCGGCCAAAGTCGTGAAGTTACCGGGCGAGAAGCCGTTGCTTGGGACAATGAGGCTGAGGTAGAGCCCGCCTTCGGGCGAAAAAAAGGAGCGGCCCAGCCGGCCTCTCCCCGCAGTTTGTTGGCTGGCGATGACTACAGCCGGAGTCATCGCGCCTTCGCGTGCCCAAGCCTTGGCGTAGGTATTGGTGGAATCAATTGAATCAAACACCCGGAGGGTAACCGGGTGTTTGAGAAAGCGCTGGATGCGCTCGTGGTTCAAATTGCTCATCTAACTGATCGGATTACACAGGACGCGGCAGTTTATCCAGCCGGAGGGACAGCCAAGCCGCCAGAACGCACTTGAGGATATCCCCTGGGATGAAGGGATAGACCGCGAAAGGCAGCACCTCCACCAGGCTGCGGCCGGTGAGGAACATCAGCCAGGCGGTGCCGGGGATGTAGCAGGCCAAGAGCGCGACACCGCATAAAAGCGCGCGCTGAACGAAGGTGACAGCGCGGTCGCGCAGCAGCGCGATGATGGCGACGGACAGGAAATAGCCCAGCAGATAGCCGCCTGTGTTGCCAAAGAGTGCCTGCGGGCCGCCCCTGAAATTGGCGAATACCGGCAGCCCAAACGCGCCCATCAGCAAATACAGCCCCACCGCAATCATCGCCCAGCGTTTGTTGAGCACAAAGCCCGTCACAAAAACTGCCAGCAAGCCCAGGTTGATGGGCACCATGGGCAGGGGGATGACGATCTGTGAGGCCACCACGATGATCGCGATCATCAGGGCGGAGAGGAGCATCCAGTACAGCTGGGCGCTGCTCCTGAGGGACCTGGATTGAACAGTACTTGTGTGTTGATTCATGGGGTTAATTATAGGACGAATCGAAGAATTTGCAAGGTGTCAATCAAGCCGGTTTTGTCAAAAACATGTAAAATTCCGTGCATCAGGCGATGTGCGCGGTTATGAAATGCAGTTTTCCCTCCCGCAAAACCTGTGCCAACACACCGCTTAATGTGTTGCCCGCAACGGTGTCCTGCCTGCCGTCCTGCCAGACGATGTCCAGGCGATGGACACTGCCAGCCCCATGGCCAAAGGTGGCTTTGCGACTGGGGTTGACATAGTGCACTGTGCAAGTGGACAAGAAGCGGAACGCCAGCTCACCCTGCGCATCAAACAGCCAGTCTGGCAAGATGGGTGAGAACGTGAGGCACAGCGTATCATCCTGCATATAAAACAGGCGCTGCCCCATCAGCATGGTCAGCCACATGCTGATGACCTCGATGGTGGAGCCGGACAGCCGGGCCACATAGCCGCGGCCATGGGTCTTGGGGTCTGGATTGACGGAGGACGCGATGAAGGAGGAGTTTTCCAGGATGCTTCTGCCATAGATCGCCGGATTCAAAAAGGGAATGAGCGCGTCCTGAAAGGCCTCAAAAAACTGTTCGTACAGCCCGGCTTTCAACAGGCCCAGGAAGTATTTGTATTCCATGTGCAAAAAGACGCTCTCCCGCTCCAGCCAGCCAGCGGTGAAGGCGCGGATGCGCCCGGTCTCCATGCTGATGCCTTCCAGGGACTCACTGGTTTTATACATTTTAAGCTTCGCATCATAGATGCCGGACTGCTTGACCCGCTCTGCCATGTCGCGCAGGACAGACACGTCCGCGTGGGTTGCCGCGCGCAGCATGCGGGCCGGACCTTCCAGGAAGAAGGGGACAGGCTGCAAGCGGACTGCCTGCACCTTGGCTGCTGGTAAACCATAAGGCGAAATCCGCGGGCTGCCGTCCGCCTGTTTTTGTTCTTCCCATTGGGTGGCTTCGTGGGTGAAGTAGGTGGGCATGATGCCTTCGCCTATTTGCAACGCGCGGGCGATTCCCTCCGTAACCTGTTTTTCAAAGCCCTGCAGGACAGATTTGATCTGCGCATACGAAATTTCCGTCATGATGCCGCTGACATGCGGGCGGATTCTCGCGCGGAAAGCTTCCCGCGCGTCCGCGCGCTGCTGCCAGGCCTGGAAGGAATCTTCTTCTGTGATTTCTGACAAAGCCAGCATCAATGCCACCAGTTCTTCATTCAAGGCCAGGCTGCCGGTATCGGGACAAACTGCCAACAGCTTGCGCAGGATGCGCTGCAGCTCGATGGTTTCCGGCATGCCGCTGCCCATCAGGCCGGGCAGGCCGTTCATGGCGTCGCACCAGCCGGGCTTTCCGCCATCCATCTCAATGCCCAGGCCGGAAGGGTCCAGCAGCGCGACCTTGTTTGTGACCAACGCCAGCAGCTTGCCAAACAGCGTGGTCGTGACCGTCTTCCCCTGCGCGTCCTCGAGCCAGTTGGTGCCGTTTGGGATGAAGCCCGGGGCTTTTTCCTTGTCATGGTCGTGTGCCAGCGCGCCATAGTGGCGAATACCTTTTGGGGTGATGACCTGTGTATCCGCGCGGGGGCGGATAAAAGCCGGGCTGTCATAAAAGCGGTAATCTGCCCGGCCAAAGAACAAATCCTCTTCTTGATCCGGATAGATGGACAGATAGTCTTCAATCAAATCCAGGCAGTAATCAAAATGATCGCTCCAGTAGCCTTCGCCAAAGCCCGCCTCAACGCGCTGCGCAGACAAGGCAAGCAGGCCATGGACAAGGGCTTTTAGGCTGCCCTTGATAGCCAGGCGGTGATCCAGGATGTAGGAACACAGCTGCCCCGGGGTGAAGGGAGCTCCCAGCAGCGCGCGCAAGCCTTCATCCACGGTTTGCAGATGGGTGGTGAGCAAGTCCTCCGCGGCTGCCTGTTGATCAGCAGGGATGATGAAGCTTGTGGGGCGGATTTCCAGCGGGTTGTAGCCATCCATCTGGATGAGGGACAGGAAACTCCACACGTTGAAATCCCCCACCTTGGGGTTCAGCGTGACATCATGCCTGCGGTTCTGGCAGACATCCCGGAAATTGCCGTTGCCCTGGGAATAAAACGTGCCCGCAGTGGTAAAGAAATTGTAGTCCCGCTCCGGGTCCCCGTGCTTGCGGTTGAACAGGTGGAGGATTTTGCGCGCGTTCCCCTCCCCGATGATGTGCGGATACCCGCCGCGCAGGAAGTTGTCCAGATAGGAGGATTGGATGTACTGGTCAAACAGGGGGTTGCCGGATTGGGTCCATACGTCCTGGGTGAAGCTGTCCACAAGTTGCCGCGCAGCATGCTCCTTGAGCTCAAAATAATCCGCTTGGGCAAAAACAGGCAGCATGTCCCGCAACAAAGCGTCTGAACCCGCAAAGCCCAGCAGGCTGTCAACGCGCAGGGACTGACTGGGCGCCAGTTCTGCTATATAAGGTGAAAAGCCGCAGGCGTATTTGTTGTAGAAAACCTGGTCTTGGTTCAGAACACCATGCAGCCCTTTTTCCACAAAGACGGACGGGATCTGCATGGAGGTCTCCTGGCCAAAGATGACATCGGGGTCATAGATCACCTGCGCGCGCTGGCCGTTTTGCAATCCCAGGTAGTAATAACCGCCTGTGATCTCCCCCACCTCCGCCGTGTCATCGGTGGTGGAACGCATTGAATAGAGGGCGTAATTGTCCGCCATTCCCCTGACATCCGCCCAGCTTTTCATCAGGTTGGACACCGCTTTATAGGCGTCCAGCTGCAGGCCATAGGGAAGCACCCGGGGCAGGCCGTCCAGCGCCTCCAGGCTGATGGCTTGCTCACCCAGGTTCTCAACTGAAACCCGTCGCGCCAGGGCGCCGATGGGCTCCTCCGGCAGCACAAAATAGGTCACAGTGGTCTTGACGCCCAGGGTGTGGTTGATGTCCTCAATCCGCAGCAGGTTGCGGTCAATCACCATGCGCCGCGCGCTGTCAGACAGCGGGCTGAAGGGTTCATAAAACGCTCCGCTAATGCGTAAAAATGTACGGAAACCCTTGAGCGCCACGTTTTCATAGGCGGTGTTGGCCGGGTTGAACTCCATGATGGCGTTGCCCTTGTGGTGCACGCCCAGGCTGTGCACGCCCTGGCCGCGGGAACAGTAATACACCCACAGGGGGATGCCCTGCACGCCCGCGATGCCGGGCAGGAAGCTGGAAAAGGTGGCCGCCTTGTCATAATTATCAATGACAAAGGAATCCCCATCAAGGGCGTATGCGGGCTTATTCATAGTGACTTACTCCTTGGTTTTCGCTTGAATCAGCGCATTGATTTGCGGGCTTTGGTACACGCGCACATAATCCACCAGCATCTGCTGGGGCAGCACATGCTCATCAATCCCCCGGGCGCCGCCCCAGTTGCCGCCAAAGGCGATGTTGAGCAGCAGGTGATGGCGCTGGTCAAAAGGCCATTCCTTGTATGTAGGCTGGGCCACATACTGGGTGGGCTGATAGGTGTAATAGATTTTGTCATCCACCGCGATCTGGATTTTGTCCGGCAGCCAGATGAGGGTGTAGGTGTGAAAATCCTCGCTGATGTCCGGCACCTGGGTGGTGGCCGTTTTCTGTGTACCTATGGAGTGGTGGAAGGTTTGTGTGTGGACGGAGGCATGCAGTTTGCCCTGCTCATAGCCCACATGCTCCATGATATCGATCTCGCCAGAAGCGGGCCAGGAGCCGTACACCCAATCTGTAGGCAGCATCCAGATGGCGGGCCAGGTGCCCAGCCCCTTGGGGATTTTTGCCCTGATCTCAAACTTGCCGTACAGCCAGTCGCCCTTGTTACGGGTAACCAGGCGGGTGGAGGTATAGTCCCGGTTGCCTTTCTTTTCTTTGCGGGCCTCAATAATAAGCAGGCCGTCTTTGACTTCCACGTTCTCGCCCCGGGTGTAATACTGCAGCTCGTTATTGCCCCAGCCGTGGCCGCCCACGTCATAGTCCCATTTATCCGGGTTGGGCGTGCCGTTTTTATCAAACTCATCCGACCAGACCAGCTCATAGGTGAGGGCGTCCTCGTCATACTCAAAACCGATGGCCTTGATGTGATCGGGGGAGATTTCTTCAATCAAATCCGGGTCCACATAAGCGCCGGAAACCTCTGTCCCTGTGCGCAGACTGCCTGGGTCAAAACCGCCGTGTGTCATGGAGTCCTCCTCGTTGTCTTGAGATGTTGCCGCCAGCGCGGGACTGCTTGCGACAATGCAAAGCAAGATTGCCAAAAAAACTGTCAGGAATGAACGCATACATACTCCTTTATTCCCCGGTGATGCCGGTGTTTTCGATGCCCTGGATAAACTGCTTTTGCACAATTAGATACAAAAGGATCAAGGGCAGGATGGAGATCAGGGTGGCTGCCATTTTATAGGCCTCGTTTAACCGGAAGGCGCTGCCGGCGGAGGACACCATGCTTTCAAATTGCTGGTCAAACAGGTTGAGCTTGGCGGGCAGCAATTCGATCGTGCCCGCGACCAGGGTGCCAGTGACATAGGTCTCGTTCCAGTTCCACACAAAGGAGAACAGGAAGACCACCAGCACTGTGGTGAGCGAAAGGCGCACCACCACATGATAAAACACCTGGATGGGGCTTGCGCCGTCGATCATCGCGGCCTCGTCCAGCACGCGCGGGATCATGTTGAAGAAATTATTGAAGATCAAAATCAGCACGGTGGAATACACACCCTGGCCCATCAGCGCCATGGCCACCTGGGGCAGCGCAGTACCGATCATCTTGATGCCGGTGGCCTCCTGGAAGGTGATGAACATCATCAGCCTGGGCACCATGAGGACAGGCAGGGGTACGATAAAGGCCAGCAGAATCATCATGAACCAGAAGCGCTTGAACTTAAACTCATACCGGGAGAGCGCATAGCCAGTGAGCGCGGATACGATGGTCTGCGCCCCGGCTAAGAGCGCGGAGAACCAGAGGGAGTTGACCAGGGATTTTTGCAAATTCAGCACCCGCGCCGCGATACGCAGATTCTCTGTTGAGGAGGCGCGCGGCAGCCACTCTACCGCCGGGTCGATGACATCCGCCGCGCTCATGAAGGTTTTGGAGATGACGCGGAAGACCGGCTCCATGTACACAAAGCTGACGCAGATGAGGATGAAGTAGATAACCAGGCTGCCCGCCTTGTAGCCGCTGTTCTTCAACAATCTGGCGCTGATTTTTTTCATGGCAGCGGCACCTCCTTGTCCCTGGGCGCGCGGAAGATGACGAAGGCGATGCCAATCATCAACAGGACCACCAGGCTGTAGATCCAGGCGTAGGTGGCGGCGTAGCCCAGGCCGTTGCTCATGTTGGCAGTCGCGGTGCGGATGAGCGTGTACACCGTGTTGATGTTGTAGGTGGACAGCTGCGCGATGGCGAAGATGGAGCTGATGAGGGCAATGGGCCGGATCTGCGGCATGGTGATCTTCCACAAAATCTGCCACTCATTGGCCGAGTCGATGCGCGCGGCCTCATACATGCTGGGGTTGATTTTTTGCATGCCATTGATAAAGAGGACAATGGGGATGCCCGTAAACCATAGGATGGTGGACAGCTGCCGGAAGACCCCTGACAACATGTTGGAAAAGGCCGGGGAATAGCTTTCCAGGATGTTGAACAAAAAGAGGTTGGTATACTCATCCGGCATCGCGACGCCGTTGATGACCGTCTGGGAATCCAGAATCTGCCACATCACGGGACCGGACATGATGATGACGGGCAAAAAGAAGATGGTGCGGAAGAAGGCCTTGCCCCTCTTGATGCGGTTTAAGAAATAGGCCACCACAAAGGACACCACCACAATCATGAAGGTGTAGGGCACTATCATCATCACAAATTCGCCCAGCGCGGGTACGAACTCCACATTTTTGAAAAAGGCAGTGATGTAGTTCTCCCAGCCGGTGAAGGTAATCTCATACCCCCGGATGGTGGAGTTGACGGAGGTGAAGCTAAGCCCAATGGTCGCCACGAAGGGAAAGAGGGTAAAGAGGAGAAAGCCAATAATCCAGGGCGCCATGAACAGATAGCCCATTCGGTTTTGGCGGCGGGCGAAGGCCGCGTCCTTTTTGCGCATCTTCACTCGCTCACCTCCCTGATGACCACAGCGGACTGCGGCGGGATCGTCTGCCCTTCAACCTGCTGGGTTTGCATGGTGTAGTTGATGACAATGCGCGCTGTGTCGGTGTCATTTTTATATTCGTTCACCACAATGCCATTTGCCGGCACCTTGCGCGCAAGCCACTCAAAGCCCTGCACCTGTGATAACGCGCCGTTGACCTGCTTGTAAATCCGGGTGATCAGGTCACGGTACTGCTCAAACTCGGTGGAATAAAGCCCCGAGGACAGCGTTTCTGACAGCAGATGTGCCGGCTGCTTGGAGAGGATAAAGGCGGGGCTTACGTTGTAGTCGATCATGCGCAGGATGTCCTCCTGCGTGTAGAAGGAGAAATTGCTGTAGGGGCCGTACACCTCCATGGTGCCGCGCAGCACCATCTGCAAAAAGGGCACCTCATCCGTCTCAAATACATATTGGGAGCTCCCCACCGGCGCTTGCAAAAAGCGCGTTGTGGCCTGCCACATATACACGTTGGGCGCTTCCAGATTCAGGCGCAGCTGTTCAGAAAGCGTTTGCATCGCCTCGCGGTAGGCAGCCATGGACTGGCCCAGGGTGAGGGTGACGCCCTGGCGGTCATAGCTTGACAGCAACAGGTTGCTGATACCGGAGATGGTGAGCGACTGGGAAAAAGGCGCCGCGCGGCGGGCGATCTCCCTGAGCCAATCAGCGGCCACAGTGGGCAGCGCGAAGGCAAAATCGGTAACCGGCGCTGCCGGGAACAGCTCCTCCCGGTTGTTGCTGTTGTACCAGGTGTTGATATGCTTGGCGGCCGTACCCAGGTAGGCAGTCATACGCGGGTTGATGGTGGCGTACTCCCGCGCCAGGCTGATGTCGACGCCCTGCGCCGCGAAGTGTTCAAACAGCTCCTTGAAGTCCTGCTCCCGCCCAATCTTGCTGTGAAAGCGCCAGCTGTCCGGCCGCGCCAGGGTTTCAGCCCCTGCCTGCCAGCCAATTAAGCCAGCGTTGATGTTGGTGATGCCCAGGTTTATCACCTCGTCCAGGATCTCCCTGACATCGCCCACCGTGGTGGTGATAACCTGCTCATGCCCGATGAGGCTTTTTTTCATGTCCGACAGGATGAAGTCCAGCCGCAGGGGCAGGTCTCCCTCCTGGTTGGGCAGCTTCGTGAGCACGCCTTTTTCAATCAGGTGGTTGCGGTAGGCCTGGGCCATGCCGCTATAATCAGCGCTGGGGCTGCCGTCGCTGCCATCCCCGTGCAGGAACAGATAGGTCATCTTCACGTCGTACTGGAAGAGGTCTTCCGCCTTGGTGAAGTAGCCGCTGCCCTTGCGGTTGTAGACCTTGTAGAACTCCACGTTGTACTCAAAGCGCGGGTAGCAGAAATTGTACTTGAGGCGCAGGTTTTCCTCCGGCCGCATGATGATGTCCAGGTATTCCGCGCCCTGCTCGGCATAGGCCACAAAGGCAGCCTGCTGGTTGCCGTGGGCGATGCCAAAGACGGGCATGGTGGGGTTCTTGGTGGCCAGCGCATCCGTCTCACGGGTGCTGAAATAGGTCTCGGTGGACAGATCCGGGCCAAAGACGTCGCCGATGTATTCCATAAAGGGTACCGTGTTGTCCTGGAAGCGAATCAGCGTGCCGGAGCCGTCGGGCACCAGGGCGTAACCCGGCACAGCGTACTTGGCGCGCGTATCGCCATAGTCACCGGTGGCTGGGTCATAAAACTCCGCCTCGCCGCCGCTGGCGCCCAAGAAGGGCGTGATCCACAGCGCGGTAAAGACGCTTTTGCCGCTGCCGGTGATGTCCGCGATGGGCACCTCATACTGCAGGCCCTTCTCCAGCAGGGTGACATAGACCTTGAGCTGCAGGTCGATCTCCTTAAAATCAACCGCCAATACAAACTGGTTATCCGTGCCGGGCACAGCCTGCAGCGTGCTGTCCACATTCTTCTCCGCGGCGCTGCCCAGGTAGAAGATCTTGCCGTCGCGGTACTCGATGGTGATGAGGGAGTTGGCCACGCCGATGTAGGTGGCGTTCATGCTTTTCTCAATGGGCTCTGCCGCGATCAGCTTTTCCTCATCTGTCTTCGCCTGCTTGACCGCATCCTTGATCTGCTTGGAAAAGCCGATGTCCGCGCCTGTCTTCCACACATAGCCGTTGGCCTTGTCCAAAACAGCCAGAATGTCCCTGTCCTCCCGCCAGTAGTAGACTGCGCTGTTTGTTTCATACAGCAGGGTATAGGCGTCCAAACTGGGCTGCTCCATCTTGGCCAAAGCCGGCGCGGGCTTGGTGTCCCGCTGGGTAGGCACATACACCTCTTCCATGCCCGCGGCAGAAAAAAGCAAGAGGAGCAGGAGCAAAAATACAATTATTTTACGCATAGATATTGCGAAGCACCTCCTCATAGATGGTGCGCAGGAACTCTAACAGCTGCTCGCCCATGATGAGTACGATCAGCACGATGATGACCGCGATGATCATAAAGACCAGGGTTAAAATGGCGCAGCGGATGGTTTCCCGGAAGCTGTAGTCGTGCACATTCTGCAAGGCCAAAAACAGCGTGATAAGCGTCCAGACAACCCCGGCCAGCAGGATGATGGACAGGATGAAGGACTCGCTGTAGGTGAGCGTGTAACTCAGCCCCAAAATGAGCAGGAAGGCGCCCATCACCGGCATGAGCGAATAGGCAGGGATCATGTAGCACTGCGCTAAATCCCCATCCCCGTCGTTGATGGAGGTGACCAGGTAATTGCACAGGATGAACAGGCCGATGAGCAGGAAATAGCCCGTCACCAGGGCGGTGATGTCCATGTCCTCCACCTGCACAAACTGGTAGATAAAGCCCTTGCTGGTTTGGTAGAGCATGAAGATGACAAAATACAGGCCATACAGGATGGTGGCACCCAGCACGCTGCCCTCGCGCTTCCTGCGCACCTCATAAAAGGCGTCCACCGGGTGGCGCGGTGTGACAAAGGCAAAGAGGACATCCTTGATGACAGGCGTTTTGCACAGCGCGCGCCAGGCGCGATTGGACAGGCTGCGCATGCCGCGCTTTTTGTAGTAGCGCTTGAGGAAGAAATTGAAGATCACCAGGGCAACTGCCCCCATCGCGAAGGGCGGAAGCCAGCGCTGGATGAAGGTGTTGCGCAGCTCCCAGAAGGCCTCTGAATACATGGCGCGGTTGCCCGCCACGCGGAAGTGGCCGATGGACTGCTCATAATCCTCGTTATGGAAGTGCGCCTTGGCGATCCCATTGTGCGCCAACACAGACATCTGGTTGAGCCTGAGCACCCGGTTCCATTGCAGGAGCGATGCCTGGTACTCCCCCTTTTCATACAGGCCCATCGCGTCATAGACCGTGTTGGCGTAATCCGTGGGCGCGAAGGACTGCACATAGCCCTTCTCGCTGTCCAGCGCCCAGATGATGCCCTGTTTGTCCACCGCCAAAGCGGGCAAGCGGGAAAACAGGCCCGCCACATCCAGGTTTGATACATTGGAGCCGAAGTTGAAGATCAATTCCCCCGCGGGCGAATAAATCAGGATATAGCCGGACTGGTCTGCCGCGTAGATGATACCGCGGGCGTCCACCCAGACATCGCTCAAGGCTTCGGTGCTGATGACCCGGTCGATGAACATGTTGGCGCCGTCCGTCCGGTGTTTTTTAAGGGCGTTGTAGCGGATGGACATGGTAGTGGTATAGGTGATACCGGCCGGATCCACAAACACGTTGGAGAAGGTGATGGGCACGCTGTCCACCAAGTTGGTCAGCTGCTCGCGCGTGAAGATCAGGCGCTGCAGCGCCTGGGAGAAGGTAAGCCGCGTCTGGTTGACGGTGAAATAGCCCAGGAATTCCCCTTCCTTGCCCAATTGGATGACGCCGTGGTAGACGCCCTCCCCTACGATATAGAGATTGCCGCCCGCGTCCACCGCCACCTTCATGGGCTCATAGCGGATGTCCGAAAAGACGGGCGAGGCGGGCTTGTCATATTCGCGGATCAGGGCCTGTGAGGCATCAAACTGGAACACCTTACGCGCGCCCGGGTCCGCCACATACAGCTGCCCCTCCCTGGTGACATAGATGCCGGTAGGGCTTGAAAAACCGGGGTGGGACAGCTCATTTTTTACCTGGCCGCGGGCAGTGTCATATAGCAGCACGCGCCTGTTGCCGCTGTCGGCGATGTACAGGGTGCCCGACTCATCTATAAACAGGTCCGCGGGCTTTGAAAGCCCCAGCGTGGTGATGGTTTTGTCCGGCAAATAGGCGTCCTGTGTGCGCACAAAGCGGTATTTCTGGTCCAGCGTATAGGTATAGCTGGTGGCCTTGTTGGCAGAGGCTGTCACCGGCAGCAGCAGGACCGCCAGCAAGAGCAACAGGATACGCGCGCGTGTTCTCATACCTGCCACCTCACTTGATGCCCGAATGGCTCATCGTGTTCATGACCTGCGACTGCATGAAAATGAAAATGATGAGGTTGGGCAAAAAGAGGATGAGGGAAGCAGCGGCCGTCATGCCGGCGGCGGACACCGTGTTGTTGGTGGAGATGGCATTGAGGTAAAAGGCCAGCGTGCGCAGGGAGTCATCGGTGATAAAGTTGTTGGACGCCTCCACCGCGCCCCAGACCAACTGGAAGGACAGCACAGCCGCTGTCGCAAGCGCTGGGCGCGTGAGCGGGATGATGACCCGGCGGATGATGGTGAGATCCCCCGCGCCGTCGATCACCGCAGCCTCAATCAGGGCATCCGGGATCTGATCGGTAAACTGCTTGATTAAAAACAGGACGACCGGCATCGCCACCAGGGGCAGGATGTGCGCGAACAAGGTGTTGAGCATGCCGGAGTTGACGATGACGATATAGCGCGGCACCGCCACCGCGGTGGGTACAAACATCAAAGCCAGCTGGTTGATGGAGAACAGGCGCTCCTTTAAGCGGAAACGCTTCTTGGACAGGGCGTAAGCCCCGGTCACCGAGATAGCCAGGTTGAGGATGACCGTCAAGATGGTAATCACCACGGAGTTGAGCAAATAGCGCGACATGGGAACGCCCGTGGTGGAGGACAGCCTAAACAGCGCGCGGAAATTGTTGAAGGTGAACTCGCTGGCGAAGATGCGCGGCGGGAAGGCGTGCAATTCACCCAGGGGCATAAAGGCGCGGTTGACGATCATCAACACAGGAATCACCATGAAGGCCGCCAGCGGCAGCAGCACCAGGTAAAACTTGATCTGGCTGGCGGAAAAGCGGCTGGGGTTGATGCGGGAGCCGGAATAAGCGTTGCGCCGACGCCTTTTAACAGGCTGACTCATACGATTTCCTCCTTCTCGCCAAAGAAGCGGTAGGCCAGTTTGTTAAACAGGTAGACCACCAACAGCAGCACAACCGACAGCGCCGCGGCATAGCCCATCTCATAGCGGATGAAGCCGTAGTCATCGATGTGGTTGGTAATCAACTGCCCCGCGTACTGCGGCGTGGGGTTGGCGCCCGCCAGGGTGACACCAATCCAGCCCATGTTGAAGGCGTTGACAATGGCCATGACCGCGCCAAAGAGCATCTGCGGCTTCATGGACGGGATGGTGATGTAGATGATCTCCTGAAAGCGGTTGCGCAGGCCGTCCACATAGGCGGCCTCGTACAGCTCCTCGTTGACGTTCAGGATGCCCGAAATCATCGCTAAAAAACCGATACCCATCGCCGACCAGAGGGATACGATGATCATGATCAGCATGAAGTAATCCTGGGTTAAGAGGAACTGGATGGGTTGATCTGTCAGGCCCAGTTCCATGAGCAGGAAGTTGGCGATGCCGGCCTGATCGCCCGAGAAAATGGCGCGCCAGACCACGCCGATGAATACGCTGCCCAGCATGGAGGGCGTATAGATGCACAGTGCCAGGATGGTGCGCGGCACGCGCTGCAGCTGGGTGAGCATCCAGGCCACCAGGAAGGAGAGGACATAGCCGCCTGGGCCCACCACCAGGGCGTACAAAAAGGTGTTGGGCAGAACGTTTTTGAGGAAAACCGTGTCCTGGGTGAAGATGGACACATAATTGAGTAGCCCTGTAAACACCGGGCGGTTGATGACATCAAAGAAGGTGAAGCTGAGCACAATGGCCACCACCACCGGCACCAGGATAAACATGGTAAAGGGAATGGCATAGGGCATCAGCAGCAGGCCTGCCTTCAGGCCTTCGCGCTTTTTGAGCGGCTTTGGTTTTTTGCCGGATACGCTGACGCTGCTCATCTCGCCCCTCCTTCCGCTTGGTCCATCTGCTCTTTGATCCAGTCATAATCCCGGATGACATAGGGCTTAAGCAGTCTGCCGTCCTGGTCATAAAAGCCCAGCTCCGTCATCTTCTTCCTGATTTCGCGGTTGATTAAGACCACCTTCTCATCCACTGCCACCTGGGCGGATACACCCTTTGTGACCATGGCGTTCCAGATGTCGGAGATGGAGCGCTCCAGGATGTACTGCCCGGGCGTGCGCGGCACATCCCGCAGCCAGTCTGTGCTGTCCAAAATGATGTCTAAATCCGCCCGGTCAATCGGCGCGTCCTTTAAAGCATCCACGTTGGCAGGCAGCCACATGAAGGCATCGCCGTAGGTGGAGCGCAGCAGGAAGGTGTAGTTGACCTGTGTTTCCTTGGACAGCCACCACTTGAGGAAGGCCCAGGCTTCCTCCTTCATCTGCGTGTCCTTGAACACAATACCGCCTTGCCCGTTGGCAATAAACCAGCGGGAGACGCTGCCGTCCTCCTGCACGGTGCCCGGGTAGGGCGCCATAGCCCACTGGCCTTCCAATTCCGGCGCGCCGTTCTTGAGCAGGATATAGGTGCCCGAGTCCAGGATGCCCACCGGCTGCACCGTGTAGCGGAAGGCGTCAAAGAAGCTGGATACCTGGATGTCCAGGGAGTAGGCGATAAACAGGTTGCCCAGCGCCTGGATGCCGGCGATGGCCTCCGGCTGGTGGATGGCGGTGCGGTAGCCATCCGGGGTGTACAGGGTGCCGCCGTGCTGGAAGATGAGCGGCGTGGTCTGATAAAACCACTTGTAGCCCGTGCCCTGGGCGATGTTGTGGAAGAAGTTCATCCCGTAGCGCTGCAGTTCCGGCAAGAGGGCTGTCACCTCATCCCAGGTTGAGGGCACCTGCATGTTGAAATTTTCAAAGATGTCGCGGCGGTAGACCAGGCAGGCAAAATCCAGCGTCTCCGGAATGGCGTACACGCCCTCGTTGAATAAATAAGGTACAAAGGTACCCGGCGGCATCTGCCCCGCCACCTGCCAGAAATCCGGGAACTGGCTTAAATCAAGCAGCGCGCCGCGGGAGGCCAGGTCAAAGGGCATGTGGGAGGCCAGGCCCAGCGCGACATCCGGCGTGGTGCCGGCGGAAGCGGACATGGTCAGTTTGCCGGGATCAGTCAGCGCGGACAGTTTCACCTTAATGCCAGTCCTTGCAGTAAACTCCGTATCCACCATCTTTTGCAGCAAATCCACATGGGTGAGCGCGCGGTTCACCCAGACGGTCAGCACCTCGCCATCGCCCGCGGTCTGGCGGTATTTGTCGGTGGTGAAGGTGTGATACAGGGTGGAAAACCAATTGCCCAGGCTGCGCAGCGCGGTCGACTGGGACTGCGGCTTGTCGCCCTCCCCCGACACATACACCATGTCCAGGGAGAAGGCGTCGTTGGTGAGCTGCGTCGCAAAGCGGCTGAGGGACACGATGATGGAGTTGTCCGGCCCGGTCATCTGCTGGGTGTACAGGGAAATCTCATCCGGGTAGCGCTTCATGGCTTCGATTAAGCCAAGCGCCTTGTCGATCTCCGTAAACATCGCGCTGTCCGTGCCGCGCGCGCCATAGTCCTGGGTGAGTGCTTTGATATGGTTGAGCAGGACGTCATAGGCATCAAGGTAATCGGCGATGTGGGGCAAATAGCGCGTCATCTTCCAGGTGCGGTTCTTGTCCCGCTGGGAGCCGGCCAATTCGGTCACCTGCAGGGAAAAGCGCATCACATGGGCGGAAACCAGCCGGGCATAGCGCCAGGCCTGCATGACCGGCGCCATCTCCATGCGCAGGCTGAGGGTGTGCGTGCCCGCCTCCAGATAAAACAGGAAGGGCGTGCCGTCCTCACCCTGCAGCGTTTCCATCGCCCAGTTGCCGTTGGTGACGGGGAAGGCATAGCTTTCGCACTCCGAAAAGGGCAGCTGGCCATCAATCAGGATGCTGTGGAAGGCGGCGAACTCCGGCTTGTCGTTGCGGTAGTGCAGGGAAATTTGATATAAGCCTGCTGTTTTAACCTCAAAGTAATAAGTGACCTGCGTCCCGTCCTTGCCCCAGGACAGGGCGTTGAGTATTTTTTTGCTGCTGTCATGCGGGGTGAGCGCCGGGTTGTTGACGCTTTCAAAGATGGCTTCCGCGTTGTTCTTTTCCAGATATCGCACCGCGTTAAGGGCGATTGTGCCCTCCCCCATGGGCTGGTGCTGATGCTGCGCGTGATAGGCCGCGTAATCAGGCAGGGTGACATCAGGCGCCATGGCGCGCAGCTCGCCCAGCATCAAGCCATCGCCGGAGCGGTTGGTGAGGGTGATCAGGTTCTCACCTGAGGTCAGGTTAAACAGCAGCGGCTGGGCGGTGGAGCGCAGCTTGCTGTTGAGGGCCTGGCTGCGCCACCTGTCCACCCTGGTTTGACGCGGGGCGGATTCATCCCCATAGCTGTCCCTGGGGAAATCCTCCTCCGCGCTTTGCCAGTAGAGGGGCAGGGTGAGGCTGTCCATCTCCGCGTAGTCCTGGACATCATTGACCTTAATGGACAGGATGAAGTCCGACATCGCGCTGCCGGTGGGCAAATAATCCAGGCTGAGGGTGTACAGCCCCGCTGTTTCCACCACCAAGCGGTAGGTAGCGGTTTGCTGGTAATCCAGCAACATGGTTTCCCGCTCTACCTCCTCATCAAAGGGCAGCGCGCGCGCGTCCCCCGTTCCTTTTGGCGTATCCAGATTTGACAGATAATCCAGGTAGGGCGTTTGCTCCCCCGTCATCTCACCCGCCAGAAGCTGCCAGGCCTTGAACACCGCCTGCTCGTCATTGGGCTGCACACGCAGGCCTTGTTTTTGGGGTAAAAAAATGAGGGCAAGCAGGATGACGCCTACCACAACCCAGGCTCCCCATTTTTTAATCATCCCAATTCCCTCACAGATACAACCCTGGCCGGGGGCGCTTTACCCCCGGCCAAGAAGGTAAACGACTTATTTAAAGGCGTCCTCAGTAAACCCGTAGTACTTGATCAAACCATCGCGCAGGCCTTTTTCCGCCTTCACGAAGCGCGCGTTGATGGCCTCGTTCCAGTCGGACAGTTTGGCCTTGACGGTGTCCAGCCAGTTGGCGTCGGTGCTGCCAACGCCCAGCACATCGTAGTTGGTGGCGTTCATCCACTCATACAGGCAAGGGGTCTGCGTGCCGTCTTCGTAGATGTAGAACAGGTAGGTCTTGTCGGAGATATCCCAGAACTGGCCTTTCTCCCACAGCTCCAGCACGTACTGGAAGCCGGGCATGAGGTCTTTATCCAGATAGCGGGCATGCTCCTTGGTGCTGCCCCAGATGGCCATCTGCTCGGTAAAGGCGTCGCCGGTCACCAGCGGGAAGGAGTCGTTCAAGGAGCTGCGCAGCGCGCCGTTGTCGGAGTAGATGGCGTCCGCGCGGGCCTGCATGGCCTCCGTCGCGCCGCACCAGTAGGAGCCAAAGGCGTAAGCCAACTTGAACTGCTCAATCTCCTTGTCGCTCCACTCGGGGTTGCCGTCGTCCATGGCATAGTTGTGGATGGCCATCGGGTCAATCACGATGCCGACGGTGTTCTCCTGATACTCCGTCGCGGGGCGCGGGTAGATGTCCCAATCACCTGATTCCACCGCGTTCACCTTCCAGGTGCCGTCCTCATTTTTGCCGCCTGATGCTGCGCCCAGCATCCACGGGTCGCCGTCATAGCTGAGGATGTAGTTGCGGCAGAAGAAGCGGAAACCCCACCACCAGCCGTCATCCATGACTTCCTGCGGCACGTTCTGCAGACCAAACTGCGCCCAGATTGCGCTCTTGGCCCACTCGGGCACATAGGCCAAGGTCTTCGCGACTTCCTCACTGTTGAGGTCCACATAGTCGCCCTCGCCTGAATAGGTGTTCAGTTTGTAGTTGATGGCGGTGGTGCCGGTGGCGATGAAGGACAGCGGGGTGTCCATCGCGCCCCAGAAGGTTTTGTTGTCCGCGCTGGTGACAAACTCGGTATACTCGTCAATATCCCAGTCCGGATCCGGCACGTCGATGTTGTTGTTCTCTGCCAGTTCCTTGTTGACATACACGCCCCAAGGCTGCATAAACTGCGGCAGACCGGCCTGGAAGCCGTAGTAGTTCATCAGGGACATGACGGCGGGGTTGAAGGATTTGTACAGCGGGTCATCCTTGAAGGCGGACAGATCCGCCACCAGGCCGCGGCTGACATCGCCGGACAGGTCGGTGGAGGCGTAGATATCCGGGTACTTGCCGTGCTGCGCTTTGTAGTTCTCCATCTCCTGGTACCAGGAGGTGTCGTTGCCGTTGGGGTCATCCGCCTTGGCCCAGAGGTTGATCTTCACATTGGGATACAGCTCGCGGAAGGCCTTGGCCATGCCGTGGACAGCCGCCACGTTCTGGCTGGTGATGTCCTCCGGCTTCCAGTCCTTGGCGCCGATGTCCTCATAGAAGATGCTGTCGCCGGACCACACCATGATGTCGATGCTGCCAGATGTCTGCGGATCCAGGGTTTTGTAGAAGGGGGTCGCGTCCTCCGCGAGCGCCGGCATCAGGCCAAGGCCAAGGCACAGCGCCAGGAGAAGGCTCAGGATTTTCCGGGTAGTGAACATTGGGTTACCTCCATTTTTATTTGATTCAAAGATCACCTGAGCACATGATACCACCCTTTCATGTGTTTTTCAATCGTTTTCGTGAATTGTTTTTGACATCTTTTTCTGCTCGTCAACATACGAAAAGGTTTAAGTGTTTTCTTATCATGTGGATGATAAATGACAAAAACGATGCTTTCCGGCAGGGGTAAAAACAATATAAATACAATCTGCAAAATTTGTCAGATTTCTGTTTTTGTGTATATTTTTCATAGAAGCACGATTGATGTATTGAAAGGGACGACATGAGTGAAGCAAGCGTAATACATCCAGACAGCCTGTATGCCGCGCTGGTGTGCGGCGCCAGCCGGATAGAAGCCAACCAGGACATATTGAACCAGGCCAACGGGTTCCCGGTTCCCGACCGGGATACCGGCAGCAACCTGGCGTATCTGTTTGGCGCGATCAGGCGGCAGATGCGACAAGGCGGCAGCGCGGCTATGCTGCTGGGCAGTTTAAGCGATATTGCCCTCAGGTGGGCGCGCGGCAACAACGGCGCCATCTTTTCACAGTATTTCAACGGCTTGTACCAGGCCGCCAAGCAAATGAACGAGGCCCTTCCCCTGCACGCGCTGGCCGTCTTGTTTCAAACAGGGTATGAGCACGCGATCAACGCGGTGCAGGCGCCCAAGGAAGGCACCATCTTAACCGCCATGCGCAGCTTTAGCGAGGCCTATTCCGATGCCCTCGCAAAAAAGCAGGAAACAGAGGCCTTGACTGCCTCGCTTTCAAGCCTGCGCGTCGCGGTGGACAGCACCAAAAACACCTTACCCCAGCAAAAGGCGCTGCAAATGCCGGATGCGGGCGCGATGGCCTTTTTGTACTTTGTGGAAGGCTTTGTGGATTTCATCGTCAACGGGACACCGGTGCCAGCACAAGACAGCGCTGCCATTGATATCACCCAGGAGATGGGCCACATTCACAGCGATGAGGTGCTGACCCACCGCTACTGCACCGAGGTGCTGTTGGAAAAAGCGGGCACCGGGCCGCTGCAGGCAACAGTGCATGACGTCCTGCTTAGCCTGGGTGACTCCCAGGTGGTATCCGAAACCGACAGTCTGCTGCGCGCGCATGTGCACAGCAACCACCCGGATCAGGTTGTGGACGCGCTGTCTGCCTTTGGACGGGTGGTTGAAGTCAAGGCGGATGATATGACCTACCAGCAGGCTCTCTCCCGCGATTATCCGGGGCAAACGGCGCTTGTGATTGATTCCATCGCGGATGTGCCGGACAGCCTGCTCACAGAACACGTATACCGCCTTCCCCTGAACCTGTTGATGGACGGCGTATCCTACCAGGACAAACGCACCATGTCGGCCAGGCGGGTCAACGAAAACCGCGCGCGCATCAGCAGCTCGCAGTTAAACCGCAGCGAAGTGGCCGCCTTTTTGAACCCCATCCTGAGCCGCTATGACAGGGTGCTCATCCTGTGCGTATCCGCCAGGATGTCGGGCTTGTATGACCGCTTTTTGGAATACAAAAAGGAGCATCCGAACCAGGACATCACGCTGGTGGACAGCCGGCTCAACTCCGGCGCCCAGGGGCTGCTGTCCTTTCATGCCAGCAGGATGCTCAAAGAGGGCATGGCACCGCGGGACATCGCGGCCAAGCTGGAAGCCTTGCGGGCCCGCACCAAAATCTATATCTGCGTGCCTGATCTTACGGCCATGGTGTCCTCCGGCCGTTTGAACCGGCGCATCGGCAAACTGCTGATGGGGCTGCGCTTTTTGCCGCTCATCACCATCAACCCAAAGGGTGAGGGCAGCATCACCGGCTTCACCTTCTCCCAGAAGGCCAACCAGAACCTCTTGCTGAAAATACTAAAGAAGACCCAGGTAGAGGAATACGCCCTGGTGTATGCGGGTGACCCCGCGCGGGCCCGGCAGGCCGCGACAGCCATACGCGACGCCTTGGGCCAGGAACCCGCCTATATCAGCGATATCTCAAGCGTCGTATCTCTGTTCGCGGGCGAGGGCGCCTATGCCGTCGCCTATATTGAAAAGGAGCCGTCATGATCCTTCAGTTTTTGTTGACCGCGCTGGTCGTGTTCGTTTGCTTTGTGCTGGTCAACCGCATAGCCGCCCGGATGAAAAAGCATGATATCATTGACATCCTCTGGGGCATGGGCTTTGTGATCTCAGCCATCACATCCTATCTGCTGGGGCCCAAGCCCGGCGTCGGGCTGCTGATGACCGTGTTGACCGCCATCTGGGGCATCCGCTTAAGCGCGCACCTGGCCGCGCGCAACCTGAAAAAACCGGAGGACTTTCGCTACCACCAAAAGCGCGAAACCTGGAAAGACAATTTTGAGCGCACGATGTTTGTGCGCATGTATCTAAGCCAGTTCGCGCTCAACCTGCTCATCGGCTTGCCGGTGATTTACATCAACCTGTCTGCAAACGCAAGATCGAACGCCTTTACATGGTCAGGCGGCATCATCTGGCTGGTTGGAATGGTGTTTGAGGTGGTGGGTGACGCCCAGCTTAAGCGGCACATGAAAACCCAGAGGGGCACCCTCATCACCACCGGCTTGTGGCGCTATACCCGCCACCCCAATTACTTTGGCGAAAGCCTGGTCTGGTGGGGCATGTATGTGATCAGCCTGTCGGGCGGCCTGCGCAACTGGTGGCTTATCATCAGCCCCATCACCATCACCTGTTTCCTGATCTTCATCAGCGGGGTGCCCTTGCTTGAGGAAAAGCTGAAAACCCGCCCCGGCTGGGCGGACTACGCGCGGCGCACCAGCAAGTTCTTTCCCCTGCCGCCCAAAAAATAACAATTTTTCAATAGAAAACAGAGAGGTCCGCATTGGTGCCTCTCTGTTTTAATCGGTTATTTTTGCTTATTTCCGCGCGACGCCGGTGTCCCGCGCGGCCTGGGCGACCGCCTTGGCCACAGTCTGCCCTACGCGGGGGTCAAAGGCCTGCGGGATGATGAAGTCCTCGTTCAATTCCTCATCCGATACCAGGCTGGCGATGGCGTAACTGGCCGCCAGGTTCATCTGCTCGTTGATCTGGGAGGCGCGTACATCCAAAGCGCCCCGGAAGATGCCGGGGAAGGCCAGCACGTTGTTGATCTGGTTGGGGAAGTCGCTGCGGCCGGTGCCGACCACGCGGGCGCCACCCTCCTTGGCCTCGTCCGGATAGATTTCCGGCACGGGGTTGGCCATCGGGAAGAGGATGGCGTCCTTGGCCATGGATTTGACCATGTCCACGCTTACCAGCCCGGGGCCGGAAACGCCCAGGAACATGTCCGCTTCCACCATGGCGTCCGCCAGTGTGCCCTGCTTTTTCCCGGGGTTGATGCGCTTGCACAGCTCGGCCTGGTCCTCCGCCAGATCGCCACGCCCGTCATACAGGATGCCCTTGCGGTTGACCAGGTACATCTCCGGCCCCGCGCCCATGGCCAGCAGGTGCTTGGCGATGGCGATACCGGCTGCGCCCGCGCCGGAGATGACACTCTTCAGCTTGCCGATGTCCTTTTTGACCAGTTTGAGCGCATTGATGACCGCAGCGCCCGCGACAATGGCAGTGCCGTGCTGATCGTCATGGAAGATCGGGATGTCGCACAATTCCTGCAGGCGCTTTTCAATCTCAAAGCAGCGGGGAGCGGCGATGTCCTCCAGGTTGATGCCGCCAAAGGAGCCGGAGATTAAGTAGATGGTGCGGACGATCTCGTCCACATCCTTGCTGCGGATGCACAGTGGGAAGGCATCCACACCGCCAAAGGTCTTAAACAGCGCGCACTTGCCTTCCATTACGGGCATGCCCGCTTCCGGCCCGATATCGCCCAGGCCCAAAACAGCGGTGCCGTCGGTGACCACCAGCACCAGGTTGTTGCGGCGGGTTAAGTCAAAGGACAGGTTGTAATCCTCCTGGATGGCCAGGCAGGGCGCAGCGACGCCGGGTGTATAGGCCAGGGACAGATCCTTCGCGTTGTTGACGGGCGCGCGGGAGATGACCTCAATCTTCCCGCCCCATTCCTTGTGCAGACGCAGCGCTTCTTTTTGAGTATCCAAGTTTGCTGTCCTCCTGATTTTGATTGAGTTAATACAATAAAAATGCTAACACAGCCAATGGGCGCTGTCAATCAAAAGGCGCGGGCGCACAATTGTAAGAATTCTTTGATTTAACAATGTTTTCGCGCCAAATCAATTGAGCAAACCGTCCGCATCTGCTAAGATAATGCGATAAACCACAGGAGGGGGCAGATGAATCAGAAAGCGGAGCCAGGCCAATCAGCCAGGCTGTTGTTTTATGTCACCGCGCTGTTCTGGTGCGCGCAGTACAGCTACACCCAATATGTCAACCCGGAATTGATCCGGATGGGCGCCAGCGGCCTGTTCATGGGCATGGTGGCGGGCGCCTATGGCTTTACGCAGATGGTGCTGCGCATTCCGCTTGGCATCATGGCCGACCGCATCGGGCGCCAAAAGCCGTTTGTAGTGATCGGCTGCCTGCTGTCCGCACTGGCCTGCGCCGGGTTTTTGGTGATGTACACCCCCACCGGCTTCTTGATTTCAAGGGGCCTGGCTGGCGTTGGTTCCGCGGCCTGGGTGTCCTTCACGGTGCTGTACAGCGCATACTTCCCGCACCATGAGGGCCCGCGGCGCATCTCCCACCTTAACGCGGCCAATATGTCTGGGCGCCTGGTGGGTTTCTTCCTGGTGCTCTTCATCATCCCCCGCCTGGGCGTCAAATCCTCCTTCAGCTTCAGCCTGGCGGCCGCCCTGCTGGCTTTCTTCCTCAGCATGACCCTCAAAGAGCCGCGGCATGTGAAGCAGGGCATCCGCTTGAAGGACATTGTGCTGGTGGCACGGGATAAATACCTGATTGCCTGCTCCATCGTGGGCATTTTGACCCAGGTGGTGGCCTTCAACACCTATTACGGCTTCACCGTCAACGTGGCCAAGCGCCTGGGCGCAGCGGACGCGATGCTCACCTGGCTCAACATCGCGCTGCTCATCCCCACCATTTTGATGAACCTGCTGCTGACCAAAACCCTGCTTGCCCGCTACAGCGCGCGCATGCTGGTCTGTGTGGGCTTCATCCTGGGCGCGGTTTACTGCGTCCTTGTGCCGATGACACAGAACATGACGCAGCTGCTGCTCCTTCAAATCCTGGGCGGCAGCTCCAGCACCCTGACCTTTGGTGTCCTCATTGGCCAAAGCGTGCGGGACATCCGCCAGGAGATGCGCGCGGTGGCCATGGGCTTTTACCAGGCTGTGTACGGCATCGGCATGACGCTGGGCCCGGTTTTGATGGGCGTGTTGATTGACACAAGCGGCCTTGACACCGCGTTTTTCGCGGTGGCGGGTTTCGCGCTTCTCTCCGGCGTCCTGTCCTACTACCTGCTCAACATTCCGCCACAACAGCAACCAATTTTGAAAGAAGAGGCTTATGAGTAAACGGGTCTATTTAAAACCAGTCAAGGAAAAACGGGTCATGAACGGCCACCCCTGGGTCTTTGCCAGCGATATCGACCGCGCGGAGCGGGGTGTGCGCCCCGGTGACATCGTCACCGTGGTGGCCGCGCGCGGCCGGCCCATCGGCATGGCGCTGTACAACTCTCACTCCCAGATCATGCTGCGCATGCTCACAGACCGGGAGATGGACATTGACGCGGGCTTCATCAAGGAGCGAGTGCGCCAGGCCATCAGCCTGCGCCGCCAGTTGGGCGTCTTGGGCGCCTGCCGCCTGATCAACGCGGAAAGCGACGGCCTGCCCGCGGTGATTGTGGACCAGTACGCGGATGTGCTGAGCGTGCAGATTCTGTCCTTGGGCATGGCCAATTTCCAGCAGGACATTGTGGATACCCTGGTTGAGGAGCTTAAGCCGCGGGGCATCTGGGAGCGCAATGACGTACCCGTGCGCAGGTTGGAGGGCATGGAACAATCCACCGGCCTGCTGTATGGCGAGGTGCCCGAGCAGGTGCAGGTAACAGAAAACGGGCTGACCATTTTGGTGGACGTCAAACGCGGCCAGAAAACCGGCTATTTCCTGGACCAGCGCGAGAACCGCGCTGCCATCGCGCTCTTTTGCCGGGATGCCAGGGTGCTGGACATCTGCACGCATACGGGCTCCTTCGCGCTGCACGCTGCGCACTATGGCGCGAAGGATGTCACCGCGGTGGATATTTCCGAGGTCGCGATTGACTGCGCAAAGGACAACGCCAAGGCGAACGGCTTCACCAACATCGATTTTGTGACGGCCAACGCCTTTGACTACCTGCGCCAGCAGTCCGACGCGGGCGCGCGCTATGACCTGATTATCCTGGACCCGCCCGCCTTCGCCAAGAACAAGGCCGCGCTGCACGGCGCCTTTAAGGGCTATAAAGAGATCAACCTGCGGGCGCTGAAGATGCTGGAACCGGGCGGCATCCTGGTGACCTGCTCCTGCTCCCAGGCCATGCAGCCGCATTTGTTTCAGGACATGCTGCAGCAGGCCGCCACGGACGCGCGGGTGGGCATCCAGGTGTTGGAATGGCGCGGGCCTGCCAAGGATCACCCCATGCTGCCCGCAGCACCGGAGACCAACTACTTAAAATGCGTCTTTTTGCGGGTGGTGAAATAAGCCTGCTTCCTTGCCCCAACAGGGTTTCCTCTGTATAATACGCGTATAGCAAGAAAGGGCGTAGTACGATGAGTGTAGAAAGCGAAAAATCCAATTTTATCTGGGACGCGATAGACCAGGACTTAAAGGAAGGCCGTGTGCAGCGCGTGCACACCCGCTTCCCGCCAGAGCCCAACGGTTATTTGCACATCGGCCACTGCAAGGCGCTGGTGGCGGACTTCGCGACCGCGGAGCGCTATGGCGGCCTGTGCAACCTGCGCTTTGACGATACCAACCCCGCCAAGGAGGAGACCGAGTATGTCGAAGGCATCATGGAGGACATCCGCTGGCTGGGCTTTGAATGGAACGGCGGGCTGTATTTCGCGAGCGATTATTACCAGCAGTGCTACGACATCGCGGAGGACTTCATCAAGCGCGGTTTGGCCTATGTGGACGAGTTGACCCAGGAGCAGATCCGCGAGTACCGCGGTACCTTGACGGAGCCGGGTAAAAACAGCCCTTTCCGTGACCGCCCGGTTGAGGAAAGCCTGGACCTGTTCCGCCGCATGCGCGCGGGCGAGTTCCCTGAGGGCAGCTATGTGCTGCGCAGCAAGATTGACATGGCCTCCCCCAACATCAACATGCGTGACCCGGTCATGTACCGCATTTTATATCTGGAGCATCACCGCACCGGAAAAGACTGGTGCATCTACCCGATGTATGACTTCTCCCACCCCCTGGGCGACGCGATTGAGGGCATCACCCACAGCCTGTGCTCCCTTGAATATGAAGACCACCGGCCCCTGTATGACTGGGCGGTGGAGAACGCGGGCTTCCGCGAGCCGCACAAGGACAAGCACGGCTACATCACCTATGGCCCCCGGCAGATTGAGTTTGCGCGGCTGAACCTGACCCGCACCGTGATGAGCAAGCGCTACCTGCGCCGGTTGGTGGAGGAAGGTTATGTGACCGGCTGGGATGACCCGCGCATGCCCACTCTGATTGCCATGCGCCGCCGCGGCTATACACCCGAAGCCATCCGTGATTTCATCGACCGGGTGGGCCTGGCCAAGGCTGACAGCGTGGTAGACCTGGGCCTGCTTGAGTTTTGCGTGCGCAACGACCTGGGCAGCAAGGCCCCCCGCGTGATGGCGGTGATGAACCCGTTGAAGGTGGTCCTCAAAAACTGGGAAGAAGGCAAATTTGATGTGCTGGAGCAGGAAAACCACCCGGACCATCCGGAGTTTGGCACCCGCCATGTGAAGCTGGGGCGTGAGATTTACATCGAGCAGGAGGACTTCATGGAGGATCCGCCCAAGAAGTTCTTCCGCCTGCGTCCAGGCGGCGAGGTCCGCTTAAAGGGCGCCTATATCATCAAGTGTGAAGAGGTCATCAAGAAGGATGACGGCACCATTGACCACCTGGTGTGCACGGTGGATCTGGACAGCCGTTCTGGCAGCGAAGGCGCCAAACGCCGCGTGAAGGGCACCCTGCACTGGGTGGACGCGCAGACGGCCGTGCCCTTTGAAGCCAGGCTGTATGAGCCGCTTTTGGCGGACCCGGATGACGTGGACGACGGCACGGACAAGAAGGACTTTATCTCCCGGCTGAACCCCAACAGCTTAAAGGTGGTGCACGGCTTGATGGAGCCCAGCTTAAAGGAAGCGGAGGTGGGCGACACCTTCCAGTTCCTGCGCGCTGGCTATTTCTGCAAGGACCGCGACTCCACAGAAGAGATGCCCGTCTTTAACCTGGTGGTCAGCTTAAAGGACAGCTACCGCCCCTCATAATTGATTATTACGGAAAGAAGGACCCCCATGGCTCAAGTACGCACCCGTTTCGCCCCTTCCCCCACCGGCTTTATGCACCTGGGCGGTTTGCGCACCGCCCTGTACTGCTATTTGTTTACCAGAAAGCATGACGGCAAGTTCATCCTGCGCATTGAGGACACCGACCAGGAACGCTATGTGGAAGGCGCGACGGACGTAATCTATGACACGCTGCGCGGCTGCGGCATTCACTGGGACGAGGGCCCGGACATCGGCGGCCCGGTCGCGCCCTATATCCAGTCCGAGCGCAAGGACAGCTACCTGCCCTTTGCCAAGCAGTTAATTGAAAGCGGCGACGCCTACTACTGCTTTTGCACCAAGGAGGACCTGGCGCACCGACGTGAAGCCGTGGAAAAAGAGGGCGGCACCTGGAAGTATGACAAGCATTGCCTGCGCCTGACTTCCGAAGAAATTCAGGAGAAGCTGGACGCGGGCATCCCCTATGTGATCCGCCAAAACACGCCGACCACTGGGGACAGCAGCTTTGATGACCTGGTGTACGGCCATATCGCGGCGCCCAATGACACCCTGGATGACATGGTACTCATCAAGGCGGACGGCATGCCCACCTACAATTTTGCCAACGTGGTTGACGACCACACCATGGGCATCACCCACGTGATCCGCGGGATGGAGTACCTGTCCAGCACGCCCAAGTACAACCTGCTGTACAAGGCCCTGGGCTTTCCGATTCCGGAGTATATCCACCTGCCCACCGTCATGCGCGACAGCAAGCACAAGCTGTCCAAGCGCGACGGGGACGCCTATTACAGCGACTTCATCAAAAAAGGCTACCTGACCGAAGCCCTGATCAACTACCTGGCGTTGGTAGGCTGGAACCCAGGCGATGAGCGCGAGTTCTTTACGATGGAGGAGCTGATTGATGCATTCTCAGTAGAGGGCATCTCCAAATCCCCCGCCATCTTCAACACCAACAAATTAACCTGGTTTAACGCGGAATACATCCGCAGGATGGATCCGGACGACTATTTTGAGATGGCCAAGCCATGGTTTAATCAGGCGCTTTCAGGCAGCATTCAGGATGTACGCCGCCTGGCAGAGCTCATGCAAAGCCGGACGGAGGTCTTTTCAGGCATTCCGGAGATGATTGCCTTCTTCCGCGAGCGGCCGGAGATTGACCCGGAGCTGTATGTTAACAAAAAGCAAAAGTCAAGCGCGGAGAGCACGCCAGAGGCGCTGGCCCTGTCTGTCAGTTTGCTGGAAGGCGTCAGTGACTGGACGGAAACAAACATCCACGAAGCCCTGCTGTCTGGCATCAAGGAAGCGGGCATGAAAAACGGTACTGTGCTGTGGCCGCTGCGCATCGCGCTGACAGGCCAGATGTCCACCCCCGGCGGCGCGATTGAGATCGCCTACCTGCTGGGACGGGAGGAAACCTTCCGCCGCCTGATGAGCGCGATGGACCAATTGACGGCGTAAAGGTAAATTACAGGTAAAAATCTGCCAAAAAACAGCCGGAAGCCCCGGAAATTACTTGAACCGCGCGCCCAAGCCATGTATACTGTGGTAAGAATTAAATGGAGGTAACAATAGATGAAATCAGTCCCGATCAAATTAAGTTTCGCTGAGGAAGTAAAAACCTTCGTCAACGTCGCCAACCGGTATGACTACGACATGGACCTGCGCGCCGGCCGCCACGTGGTGGACGCGAAGTCCATCCTGGGCATTTTCTCCCTGGATTTAAGCAAGCCCATCACCCTGGAAATCTATTCTGATGACTGTGATGATTTGCTTGAAGACCTCAAAGCCTTTGTGGTGTGAGGAATCATTAAACAAATCAAGGCCGGGTATACCCTGGCCTTTTTGTATACCTTTGTTGACCAAAAGGACACATAACAAACAGAACAGATAAAATCAATCGGAGGTATCATCATGGCAAAGATTATTGGTAAAGCACTGCCCAACATCCCCTGGGAGGACAAGCCCGCGGATTGCAAGACGCCGGTCTGGCGCTACAGCGGCAACCCCATCATCAAAAAGGACGCCATTCCCTCGTCCAACAGCATCTTCAACTCAGCCGCCGTGGCCTTCAACGGCAAGTTCGCGGGTGTGTTCCGCTGCGACAACAAGGCGGTGGAGATGAACATCCACGCCGGATTCTCGGATGACGGCATCAACTGGAACATCGACCATGAGCCCATCCAGTTTCAGGGCGACCCCTATATCACCAAGCTGCAGTACCGCTATGACGCCCGCGTGTGCGAGGTAGAGGGCAAGTACTACGTGGTGTGGTGCAACGGCTACCACGGCCCCACCATTGGCCTGGGCTATACCGAGGACTTTAAAACCTTCCACCAGCTGGAAAACTGCTTCCTTCCCTATAACAGAAACGGCGTGCTCTTCCCCCGCCGCGTAAATGACCATTACCTGATGCTGAGCCGTCCGTCCGACACCGGTCACACCTCCTTTGGTGACATCTTCATCAGCCAGAGCAAGGACCTGGTGTACTGGGGCAAGCACCGCCATGTGTTTGGCACCGCCGGCGGCTGGCAATCCACCAAGGTGGGCGCGGGCCCAACGCCGATTGAGACGGATGAAGGCTGGCTGATGATCTACCACGGCGTCATCACCACCTGCAACGGCTATGTCTACCGCTTTGGCGCGGCGCTGCTGGATCTGGACGAGCCCTGGAAGGTCATCACCCGCGGCGACTGGTACCTGCTGGGGCCGGAGACCCTGTACGAGCTGGCCGGCGACGTCCCTGGCGTCACCTTTCCCTGCGCGGCGCTGACGGACGCGGACACCGGCCGCATCGCCATTTACTATGGCTGCGCGGATACCGTGACCGGCCTTTGCTTTACCACGGTGGATGAGGTGCTTGATTACATCAAAGCCCACCCCATGAAATAAATGATTTTAATCGACGCGCA
>DUQZ01000010.1 GCA_012837525.1 Clostridiales bacterium
TCAGCAGTATGTGGACAACACCGCCAACTATGTCAAATTCGCGGAAAACGGCGCCTATCAGGAGCTGATTGAACGCTTCCTGATGAACGCGCAGCGCACCGCGATGAGCATCACCGTGCCCGCCCCCGGCTTAAAAGAGCAGCAGGACAACGTGCTGGCCGAAAGCCTGGCGGTGAAAAAGGCGCAGATGACGCCGGAGGAGATTGCCGAGCTGGTAAAAACCACGGCCGCGTTTGGCAAGGAGCAGGACGATTCCTCCCAGTACGTCAAACAGCTGCAGGCTGTGACGGTGGAAAGCCTGCCTGTTGAAGCGCGCATCTTTGATGTGAGCGATGAGACGGGTGAGGACAAGATCCGCAGGCTGAACGCCACGGCCGAGGTCAACGGCGTGGGCCAGGCGCTGCTGCTGCTGGACGCCGGCGCGATCCCGCAGGAGGACATCCACTGGTTCAAACTGTATACCGATTTGCTGGGCACCATGGATACGCAAAAGCGTGACAATGCCTCCCTGTCCTCCAGCATGACCCGCTACCTGTATGACCGCCAGATGCGCATCTCCATTTTCACCGGCCCTACGCATGAGGAGTGCCTGCCCTTCCTGCGCGTCAGCTTCAAGGCGCTGGATGAGGACCTGGCCCCCGCCTATGACCTGGTGTATGAGGTGCTGTTTGAGTCCAAACTGGACGACGTGCAAAAGATCGCCGACCGGGTGGAGAAGGTGAAGACCTCGCTGAAGCAGACCATCACCAACCAGCCCTTCAATATCCAGATCTACCGCGCTTTCGCCTCTGTCAACCCGGGCTTTGCCTACTACAACTATGCCAACTTCCTGGACTACTACGCCTTCTTAGAGCAGGTACAAAACCTGCTGGCGGACAACCCGGACGAGGCGCTGGCCAAGCTGGATAACGTGCGCAAGATGCTGCACAACAGCGTGGGCGCTGTGTCCGGCTTTGCCGGCAACGCGGACAGCCAGAACGCCAACCGTGAGACAGCGGACGCCTTCTTCGCCAAACTGGACAAGGAGGAGCGCGCGCGCGCCGAATATGACCTGCCCAAGATCGCGCAGTCAGAAGCCCTGATTGTGGACTCCGCTGTGCAGTACAACATGATGTTCGCGCCCTATGACCAGCTGGGCGTTGACGGCTACTCCGGCGCCATGGACGCGCTCACCAGTTTCATGAGCGATGCCTTCCTTTACCCGCAACTGCGTGACCAGTACGGCGCCTATGGCGTGCAGCACGCCGCGACCGAGGACGGGGTCTTCCTCTTCTCCTTCCGTGACCCCAACGTCACCCAAACCTTTGATGTGTACGGCGAGTTGTCCAAAATGCTCACGGACAGCCAGATTGAGCAGGAAGCGCTGGAAGGCTACATCCTCTCCGCTTACAGCGGCTATGCCACGTCCAGCGGCGAATTGGCCGGCGCGCTCAGCGCCCTGGTGGATACCATTGACGGCCGCAAGCAGGAACGCTTCCTCACCCCTACATGGAGGAATTGAAGGGCGTCACCGTGGACAAGGTCAAGTCCTACACCCAGATGTATGAGGAGCTGTACAACAAGGGCCTGAAGTCCACCTCCGGCGGCGCTGCCGTCATCAATGAGAACGCGGAATTGTATGAAGTGATTCTCAACCCCTTTGCCATCAAGGAAATGCCCCAGGCGGAGTTGACCGACGTGGCGGAGGATGACTGGTTCGCCGAAGCCATCGCCTTCTCGGTTGACAACAAGTTCATCGCGCCCCTGACCGAAACCACCTTCGGCCCGCTGGAGCCCCTGACCGTTGATGTCTACGCCAAAGCCCTCAACGAGTTCCTGGGCGTTGGCGCGCCGGCGGAGGAAAGCATCGATGTGTTCAAGCAGTACGGCATGCTGCCGCCTGATGCCGAAGCCGATCAGACGATGACGCGGGAGGAGTTTGCCAATTACCTCATCGCCATGCTCAAGGCCGTTCAGATCGATGTGAAGGAGGACCTGCAGGACTTGCCGGAGCTGTCCGACATCGACCAGATCACCGCGGGCAATGAGGACGACTTCCGCTTCCTGCTGGGCAATGAGCTGTTCCCGTTGTTTGCCGAGGACATGCTGGCTCCCAAGGAGCTGGCCACCCGCGCTGACTTCGCCTATGTGCTCCTGGCGCTTAACGATTTCTAATTGACACCAACCAAAACCTACGCCCCGGACACCGCGTCCGGGGCGTTTTTGTGGTATTCACGGTTTGTTTTCAGGTTTGCAGTTGGAATAAGGCCCGTGTGGTGATACCATCAACAGGCAAACGATTCAAGGAGGCGCGTATGAAACTGGCAGAGGCGTTGATTTTGCGCAAGGATTTACAAACCCGGCTGATGGCGCTGGAGGAGCGGCTGATGAACGCCGCCCAGGTCCAGGAGGGCGACCAGCCCGCGGAGGAGCCGCAGGCCCTTCTTTTGGAATTGGACCGCATGACGCAGGAGCTGCAATCGCTCATCACCCGCATCAACCTGACCAACAGCAACAGCATGCTGGATGGCAAAACGGTGACTGGACTGCTGGCGCAGCGCGACATGCTGGGCCGCAAGGCCGGCATCCTGCGCGATCTGGCCAACACGGCAGGCCAACTGGTGCGGCGCGTGCGCGGGAGTGAGATCAAAATCATCAGCACCGTGAACGTGGCGGACATCAGAAAACAGGCGGACGAAGCCGCCAAAGCGCTGCGCGAGCTGGACACCCGGCTGCAGGGATTCAATTGGACCACTGACTTAATGGAGTAAAAAACTTCTTTGGTGTAGCGATTTGGACGCGGGCATGAAACAGCATTAGCGCGTGGTGTACATGTGACAGGGGCACATGCGGAGGTTCGATTCCTTCACCTTCAATCTTAACCCCTCTAATTTCGCACAAGCGCATTGTTCATTTAGCATCATTGTTATCACCACATGCCAGCCATTTCGCGAGGGCGGGAACGGCTTTGCCGGGGGCGGCAGGGCAAAGAAAAATCAGGCTCCAGCGCGTTGGA
>DUQZ01000011.1 GCA_012837525.1 Clostridiales bacterium
ATATGTGGCCTTCAAGGCAGCCAACACAGTCAAAATCCCGGACGCGATTTCCGATGAGGACGCCACGGTGGAGCCATTGGCCTGCGTGGTGAGCGCCATCAACAAGCTGCCGAAGGAGGCGTTTTTAAAGCCGGTTGCCGTCATTGGCTGCGGATACATGGGCCTGGCCGCGCTGAGCCTGCTGAAACTGCGGGGCGCGGACACTATCATCGCGGTGGATACAAGCGAACAGGCGCGGCAAAACGCGCGCAAGCTGGGCGCTGTTGAGGCCTATCACCCAAGCGAGGTGCCCGCGCGGTATTTGGCCACCTGGGACAGCGGCTGCGAGGGCGGCTTCCACGTGGTGTCGGAGTGGACGGGTAACCAGCAGGCGCTGGATTTGGCCGGCAGGATGGTGGCGGTGGGCGGCACGCTGGGCGTGGGCGGCTACCACGCGGGCGGCCGCGGCAGGTGGACATGCAGCTGTGGAACTACAAGGCCATCACCATGATCAACCTGCACGAGCGCCGGATGGACTACATGGCGCAATGCTACCGCGAAGCCTTTGACCTGCTGGCCTCTGGCCAGTGGCCTTTCACCAACCTGAAGCACAAGGTTTACCCGCTGGACCAGTTTGACGTGGCGATGGCGGAGATCATCACCAAGCCCGGCGGCATCATCAAGGGACTGATCGACTGCACCCAATGGGGTCAGGACGATTCGAAATAATCTATTATCTTCGAAAAGGAGACAAAAAATGAGTCAAAAAACTACTTTGGGCGTATGGATTGTGGGCGACGGCCAGGCGGAAGTCCGCCCGGTGCCGGTGGGCGAGGTTGGCCCCTATGACCTGCTGATTGAAACCAAGGCCTGCGGCGTGTGCGCCTGGGATGCCAACCTGTACCACGGCGTGAGCGCGCCGGGGGATTTCCCCTATGTGATCGGCCACGAAGGTGTGGGCATTGTGCGGGAAGTGGGCAGCCTGGTCACCAACTTTAAGGTGGGGGACAAGGTGTTCTGCTCCAGTGGCGGCAACGAGATGATGGTGCAAACCTTCGTGCAAAACGCCTCCTGCGCGGCCAAACTGCCGGATGACACCGAGGATTATGCGGCGGCGGTGCTGGAGCCCACCGTGTGCGTGGTGAACCTGCTGGAGAAGGCCGGCATCCGCCCCGGCGACCACGTGGCCTTGGTCGGCGCGGGCTATATGGGCCTGATTACCCTGCAGGGGCTGGTCCGCGGCAGCTGGGCCGGCAAGATCTCCACCTTTGAGATCAAGCCCGACCGCCTGGCGCTGGCCAAGGAGCTCTCCCCCCAGAACACCTATGACCCCTACAGCCCGGAAGGCCAGGCCTACATCCAGCAGATCAAGGAAGAAGGCGGCGCGGACGTCGTGATCGAGTTCGCGGCTAGCGACTCCGGCTTTGAATTGTCCAACGAGCTGATCCGTAAATCCGGCGGCACCCTGGTGATCGGCACCTGGCACCGGGACAAGGTGACCTTTGACGGCTCCCACTGGCATATGTCCGGCGTCAATGTGCTGAACCTGTCCCCGATGAGCAACCGCAACTATACCGAGATGATTCCGCGCACCGCCGCTTTGTATGAGCGTGGCATCTACGCCCCCGGCGACTACCTGACCCACACCGCCCGCTTTGACGACCCGGAGGGGCTCAACCGCGTGTTGCGCATCTCCGGCACCAAGGAAGACGGCTATATTAAAGGTGCCATCCTGTTTTAATCAACAGATTTGACCTATGGAGTGACATCGCTTAATATTAAAGGGAAAATAATAAACATTACAGGAGGACGTCATGCGCATCGCTTATACCGGATGGACCTGGCTGGTCAACCACCAGGACAACCACGTGTGGGAGTTTGAACAGTTTTTAAAGGAAGTCAGCGACCTGGGCTATGAGGAGGTGGAGAACTTCGCCTTCATCATGGACTATTTTGACAACGACCCCAAACCCGTCAAGGAACTGCTGGACCGCTACGGCTTGAAGATGGCCAACCTCTACCAGCACTTCTCCGAAGATGAGGAGCAGGATCTGGAGAAAACCGCCAAATTCATCGAGTTTATGAAGGGCATCGGCGCCAAGTACTTGAACCTGCAAGCCGTCATGTGGAATGAGGAGCCCCTGCAGCGCCCCATGGACAAGGAGCGCATCCTGCGCTACGCAGCACTGAGCAACAAGGTGGGGCAGATGTGCAAGGACAACGGCATCGTGGCCTGCTTCCATCCCCACGCGCAGACGGCGGTGTACACCCAGGAGGAGATCCAGCTGTTCCTGGACAACACCGATCCCGCGCTGGTCAGCCTGTGCCTGGACACCGCGCATACCGCCATTGCCGGCATGGACGTGGTGGCTGCTTTCCGCCGCTGGATGGACCGCATCGCCTATGTCCACCTAAAGGACGTGGACCCGGACCTGGAGAAGTACGACAACCCCATGAAGGCCTTTTGCGAGTTGGGCATTGGCACCGTGGACTTCCGCGGCGTGCACAAGGCCCTCAAGGAACACGGCTATGACGGCGTGCTCTGTGTGGAATTGGACCACCGCCCGGTATGCAACTACAAGTCCGCCATGATCTCCCGCCAGTACCTGCATAACGCGCTGGGGTTCTGATTACCCAGTAAACCAAACAAAAACGCTTCAGTCCCAAAGCTGAAGCGTTTTTTGAGTTTTTCGGTTTTCACCCCACCCTTGCGCTCACCGTGTCGCGCTTGATCAAGGTGGGTTTGAAGCAGATGTTTTTCTCCTCCAGCTCCTCGCCCTTAATCTGCTGGGCCAGCATTTTGCCGGCGGCGATGCCCAGCTCATAGGCGGGCTGGCGCACGGTGGTCAAGCGGGGCTCCATGGTGGTGGACAGGTAGACATCATCAAAACCCACCAGGGAGATGTCCTCCGGAATCCGCCTGCCGTATTCGCGCAGCGCCTGGAAGGCGCCCAAGGCGATGAGGTCGTTCCCGCAGGCGATGGCCGTGATGTCCTGGTTGCGCTGCAGCAGGGTGATGGCCTTCTGGTAGCCGGTTTCGATGTTGAAGCGGCCGTTTTCAATCAGGAAGGGGTCCAGCGGCAGCCCGGCGTCCTTGAGGGCCTGCTGGTAGCCCTGCAGGCGGTAGTCGCGCGGGTGGCCCTGCTCCGGAAAGCCGCTGATGTAGCCGATGACCCGGTGGTTTTTCTCCACCAGGTAGGTGACGGCCTCGTGAGAGCCGGAGTAGTCATCCACATACACGGTGAAGTCCATGCCCGGCTCGTGGTAATCCACCACCACGTAGGGGATGTTGTAGTGCTTGAGGGTATCCAGGTGGTCGGATACATTTTTGTACATGCCGATGAGCACCACGCCGGCCACGTTGTATTCCACCATCGTGCGCACCGCGCTGTGCTCGCTTTGGGGCTGGCGGTCGGTGTTGGAAATCAGCGTGGACAGCTTGTGCTGCTGCGCCTTGTCCGAGATCCCGCGGCACATGTCCGCGTAATAGGGGTTGGCGATGTCGGGCACCACCAGGCCCAACAGGGTGCTTTTACGGTTGACCAGGCTGCGGGCCAAGAGGTTGGGCCGGTAGTGCAGGCGCTTGGCTACGCTTAACACGCGCAGCTTGGTTTCCTCGGAGACCTTGGAATAGTCCCCATTCAACACCTTTGAAACGGTGGCGATGGACACCTTCGCTTCCTGGCTGATGTCTTTGATGGTTGCGGCCACGGGTACCTCCTGACACTAAATACAGTTAAAAAACAGAATTGGATTACTTCAATTTATACACGGGATAGGGTGTAATGTAAAGGGCATTCAGGCCGGAGGGATCGCCCTTGGCCTCCAGCAGGTTGGCGATGGTGTTCACCACGCGGATGGTGAGGGCGAAGGATGCCTCCGTCACATAGGGCGTGATATCCAGCTCATAGGGCTGCCACATGCGGGTGCCGGCGTGCTCGCCATTGATGTACACCTCAAACAGGTCATCGCCCACGTCGGCGGAAAGCACAAGCCGCTGGCCCAAAAAGCCCTCAGGCAGGGTGATGTGCTGGCTGTAATCCACCATGGCGGCCAGGTAGGGGTAGCCCTGGTGACACCAGTCGCCGTAAGTGAGGGTGTGGCGCGGGGGCGCGATGAACTCGCCCTGCTCGTCCCGGCCCACGGTGAAATCACCTACCAGCTTGATCATGTCCAACAATCCGCCGGTGTTGCTGGTCAGTGTCATGCGGATGGCGATGCGGTTGTTGCCCTTGATCAGCGGCTTGAAGGGCACGGACAGGATCTCCGCGTCCAGGTAGCTGCGGGCGGGTGTCTCGTCCATCTTCACGCCGTTGAGGTAAAGCTCATACGCCTGGCATTTGTAGCCGTCAATGAGCAGCTGCAAATCCTCTGGCAGGTAGTCCGTGCGGAAGTCCGCCACAAACCAGGCGTCCACGGGGTAGGTGTCCTCATCCCGCTCATTGGGCAACTGGAAGGCCCAGCCGCCCATGCGCATGTCAAGCTCCTGGCTCAAGTCCCGGGTTTGCAGGCTGTTCGCGTCAACGCCTTCCTTTGCATACAGGAACTTCCACTCCTTCACCACCAGGGCGTTGGGGGTGGAGGCCTTGATATCCCACTGCTTGCCCGGGGTGTAAGCGGGCAGGTTGGCCTGCGCCGGCGCTTTTTTGGTCTGGCCGTTGACAACAGCCATCGCTTCGCCTTCCACCCGGCCGTAGCCCTGCGCCTGGCCGTTTTCCAGGCTGGTCAGGACCAGGTTGGTGTCGCTGGCGGAATAAGCGGGTTTGTCCGTCAATTTCAGCATCAGGGAGCCGATGCGCGGCATAGGCAGGGTGATGTGCGTGTCACCACCTTCATAGCGCAGGGTGTGAAGCGGGCTGATGTCGCCGCTTTCCAGATCCCAGCGCTCCAGGCCGTGCTCGCCCAAAAAGCGGATGTTGATGTCAAAGGAGTTGTTGGTGGGGTTGCACAGGAAGAAGAAGTTCTCCCCGTCCTTCACCCGGTGCAGCACAAAGACCTCGTCGTTGTCGATATAGACCTCGGCTGTCACCATGGACCGCAGGATGTCCTCAAAGGCCTGCAATCTCTCTCCTTCGCAGAAGCCATCGCCCAGCGCCAGCACGGCGCGGCCCTTGCCAGTGCGGGTTTCCACGGTGTCAAAGGGGGCCTTGCCGGCCAGGAAATCAGTCAGCACAACCTCTGGATTCCGGCCAAAGAGGGCTTCCACCCGCCTGGTGAAGTCTGCTGCCTCGCCCTCGATGGAGGCGATGGGCAAC
>DUQZ01000012.1 GCA_012837525.1 Clostridiales bacterium
AATTGGCCGAGAGCAAAGGCTCGGACAACAGCAGCGGGTTTTTGGCCTATTTGAGTGAGATGTACAAGCGCTACCAGGTCGCCATGACGTCCTTCATTACCCGCTCCTTCCGCAGCTGGCGGGATATCTACAACCCGCACATGCTCATACAGGCGATGAAGCTGAAAACCTTAAGCAGCGCGGAGCGGATGATGGCGTCCTTCATCCCGGACCCTGACCTGCAGCGCATGTTCAGCTTCCAGACGCTGTACATTGGCGTATCCCCCAAGAAGGGGCCCTCGCTGTACAATATCATCCCGATGATTGAGCTGCTCTACGGCGTATGGTTCATCAAGGGCGGCATGCACACCATGGCGCAGCAGTGCGCCCGGCTGTTTGAGGAATTGGGCGGGGTGATCCACTACAACCAGGAGGTTGAGCGCGTGCTCATCAAGGACCGCCGGGCGCAGGGCATCTTGGTCAACGGGGAAGTGATCGAGGCGCCTTTTGTTGTCTGCAACGCGGATTTCCCGCACGCGATGACCAGCCTGATCACCGAAAAAAAGGCCCGGGGCAAGTATACGCCCAAGCGGATTGAAAAGATGGATTATTCCTGCTCCTGCCTGCTGTTTTACTGGGCGTAAGAGGAAATTATGACAACCTGGCCGCGCACACCTTCATCATCTCCACCGATCTGGACGAGAACTTAAAACGGATCTTTGACGGCCGCTTGATTGAAGACCCCTCCATCTACCTGCACATCCCCTCCAAGGTGGACCCGGACATGGCGCCGCCTGGATGTGCCAGCTTTTATGTGCTGACGCCTGTGTCCGACCTGGTTTGCGCGCAGCATCCCTGGAATGAGGAGGTGGTGGACGGTTACCGCCAAAAGGCGCTCGCCACCTTAAGCGCGCTGCCGGGTCTTGAAGATTTGCAGAAGAACATCATCAGCGAATCCATCTTTACACCGGAGGATTTCAAGGCACATTTCAACGCCTACCGCGGCAGCACCTTCGGGCTGCAGCCCACCCTGCGCCAAAGCAACCACTGGCGCCCGCAGCCCAAGAGCAAGCGCTGTGAAGGCTTGTACTTCACCGGCAGCAGCGTTCATCCCGGCGCCGGGGTGCCCATTGTGATAGAAAGCGGGCGGCTGTGCGCGTTGGAGCTGCGGCGCGACAACCCGGAGGACAGCCTGGCATGAGCAGCGTCATGAGCCAAGCACGCCTTGCGGCCTCCTATGCCGCGGCGGTTGAGGTGATGAAAGAGCGGGCAGTCAGCTTTTATGGCGCGTTTCGCCACCTGCCATCGGACCGGTTTCATGCTGTCGTGGCCGTCTACGCCTTTTGCCGCGCGGCCGATGACGTGTCCGACGAGGTGACAGAAGGGGCAGCACAATCCGCACCCATGGCGCAAAAAACGCTGGACAGACTGGAACACTTAATCCGCGCGCTGCATCCACACGAAGGCGCCAAGACGTCGGACATGTCAGACTGGCCCTGGGCCGCGGCGCTCGCGGACACCTTGCGCCAATTTGACCTGCCCCTTTCCCCCTTTCTGGCCCAGCTGGACGGCCAGCGAAGGGATATCCGCTTTGAGGGCATCCGGACCACCGACGACTTATTGGATTATGCCCGGCTGGTGGCAGGCTCTGTCGGGCTGATGCTGCTGCCGCTATTGGCCAAAGACAAACAGGCAGCCAGTGATCCTTCCTTAATGAAGGCATGTGAGGACCTGGGCATCGGCATGCAGATCACCAACATTCTGCGCGATGTGGGCGAGGACTTGCGCCTGCGAAACCGCGTGTATCTGCCGCTTGCGTTGCTGCGGGGTGCGGAAATCACCCTAAAGGAGCTGCGGCACCTGGCGCATCATCAAGGCAAGGAGCCGCCCAGGATCCCTGAGCGCTTCATCCGGCTGTGGGAGCGCCTGGCGGACATTGCTAACCCCTGCTACAAGGGGATTGAGGGCAAGCTGTGCCAGTTTCATGAACACAGCAGGCTGCCGCTGCTGGCCGCCGCGCGCAGCTACCGGGCAATCGCTGACGCGGTGCGCCAGGAGGGGTATAACTGTTTTACCACCCGCTGTTACACCAGTGACGCGCAGCGGGCGGCCATTCTGCAGGACGCGGCGCACACCATAAGCCAACTTTCCTGCTGAGAGCATCTGATTCGTCCTTCCTGTGAGGTACACCATGCGAAACATCTACGGCGTCATCATTTCCTACATCTATATCCTGCTGGTGCTGGGTCTGGTCAGCCTGTACGCCAAAAAGCAAAAGGGGGATCCGGAAATCCCGCGAAAGCTGATTCACATCCTGGTGGGAAACTGGGTGTTTCTGACCCCGATTTTTACGGCGTGGTGGGCGCTGGCCATCGTGCCGCTCAACTCACTGCTGGTCAACACCCTCAACCGCAAATACCGCTTTATTCCCGCCATGGAACGGCAGGATGACGGCTTTGGCACCATCTATTACGCCATCAGCATGCTGATATTGACATCCGCCGCCTTCTTTTTAAAATGGCCCACCTTATCCTTTGTGGGCCTTTTGATCATGGTGTATGGCGACGGGCTGGCAGCCATTGTGGGCAAGCGCTGGGGCAAACGGCGCCCGTTCCCCTTCGCGCCGGAGAAAACCTTGCTGGGCAGCGCTGTGGTGACTGGTTTGGCCTTTGTGATTACACTGGTGTGCCTGCTTGTCTTCCAGGGACAGGGCGCTCTGCGCGCCGCGGACACGCCGACTGTCCTCCTGATCGCGCTGTTTACAGCCGCCCTGTCCGGCTTTATTGAATTGACCGGGAAAGAGGGCTGCGACAACCTGAGCCTGCCGGTGGGCGCGGGCCTGTTCGCCACCTTGTGCCTGCAGTTTGGGGAGACCGGCTTATATGTGTTTTTGTTGATGTGCCTGGTTATCCTCTGGTTGGCCCTGCGCTGGCAGGTGATTACCGCCACCGGCGCGGTGGCGGCGCTGTTGTCCGGGCAGACCTTGTATGCCCTGGGCGGCGCGTGGCTGGGTGCCAGCCTGCTGGCTTTCTTCTTGATTGGATCCGTTGCCAGCAAACTTAAAAACAACCAGAAAAAAGCGGCGGAGGCGCTGCAGGCGCCTGGGAGCGCGCGCAGCTGGAAACAGGTGCTCAGCAACTCCCTGCCGGCCGGTGTCCTGGTGTGGCTTGCGTATGGTTTGGGTGATCACCGCCTGATTCTGCCTGCCTTCGCGGTCTTTGCCGCCGCGGCCGCGGACACCCTGTCCTCTGAGTACGGCATGCTGTCAAACGGGCAAGTGTTCAGCATCATCAACGGCAAGCCCCTCCCCCGCGGCCTGTCCGGCGGCGTAACCTGGATTGGCCTGATGGCGGGCATCATGGGCAGCGGGATGCTGTCGCTCTTCGCCCTGCCGCAGTTTGGAATTAAGGGCTTTATCCTCTGCGGCTTGCTGGGCTTTGTGGGCACGCTGATTGACAGCCTGCTGGGCGCCCTGCTGCAAGCAAAGTATGAAGGCCCGGACGGGCGCATTCAGGAGGTGCCCGTCCATGAAGGGGACCCGGTGCTTTCCGGCTTCCCGCTGGTGACCAACAGCGCCGTGAACCTCATCACCCTGAGTGTGGTTGCGGCGCTGGGGGTGCTGTTGTTGTAATATTAATGAATAGACAATATCTTATTTTTCGGCCATCAGCGCCGATACCGCCGCGATGCGCTGGCTGAGGGTTGGATGGCTGTGTTCCAGCGTCACAATCAGCGGGTGGGGGTTCAGATCGGCCAGGTTGTCCTTGCACAAGCGTTTGAGCGCGGAGACCAAGGCCTCCCCATAGCCGTTTTGCACAGCAAACGCGTCCGCGCGGTATTCGCAGGCGCGCATATGGGCCATCACCGGGGCGCGCACCGGGATCAACACCGCCTGCATCAGGTGGCCCATCAGGATGTATACCATGCCATAGTGCATGCCCGTAAAACCAAAAGCCTGGCAAAAGGCGGGCACAACCGACATCACCAACAGCAGCGCGATCATGGGCAGGAAGGTGAGCATGTTGGCCAGGTTGAGCATCATGGTGTCACGGAAGTGGAAGTGTGCCAGCTCATGCGCGAACACCGCGGTGATCTCATCGGGCGTATAGTTTGCCACCAGGTTGTCATACAGCGAAATCTCTTTGTTTTTGCCAAGGCCGGTGCAATAGGCGTTGACCTTGCTGGTGCGCTTTGAGGCGTCCATCACATAGATGTGCCGCAGGGTGTAGCCGTGCTTCTCAAACAGGGCTTCCAGCCTGCTGCGCAGCTCGCCTTCCGGCAGCGGCTCATACTTGTTGAACAGCTTGCTCAATTGCATGGAAAACGTGGTGATCAGCGTGATGATGACCGCCAGCGCCGCAAACAGCAGGATGAAGCCCCACAAGCCCAGCATCTCATAAAAAAGGATATACAGGCACAGGATGCTTGTCATCAAAACCAAGCCAATGATCACTTGCTTGATCTGGTCAGTAATGAAGGTTTTCTTCGTGCTGCGGTTAAAGCCGTATTTCTCCTCTACCCGCATCTGCTGGACCCAGGCGAAGTACACGCCGATTGGCACAGCGATGAGCATGTCCGCGACCACCAGCAGGATGCTGTTTGCCCACATGCCCTGGGGCAGGATGCCAGACAGCCTGGCATGGACGTTGAACAGCAACAGCAAAAAGGTCAAGGCGAACTGAACACCTCGTTCTGTCAGGTCGACACGGTTTGTTTCTGTTGAATAGGCCGACCAGGTTTGGTATTTCTGGTCGTCATAGATGTCCCGCACGTTCCGGGGCAGGCTGAGTTTGCGCTGGCGCGCGCTTAACAGGTGCTTATATACCTCAAACAAAAAGAACGCCGCCATCAAAATCAGGATAATGAGCTTGATCAACATACCAATCACCTCCGTCAATTGGCGCAATCATACCATATTTGGCACGATCGTTGGTTTGTTTTCAAGGTAATCCATGTAAAGAACAGGCAAAGTTTAGCGCATAATTTGGACTGACCAAAGCGCATTTGGTTTGAACGGACAGTTGCGGGTATTATGCACAAACACCGCAGAAACCGGCATACCGCCAAATGAAAGGAACCAAAAGGTGAATACAAGAAGGATGACTGCCCTCTTACTGACCATCATCATGCTGACCATGGTGCTGGGGACAGGCCTGAGCGAAACCGAAAAAATCACGCAATACCAATCCGGCGACTATTTTTACACCAAGGATGAGGAGGACAATGTGACCATTTTCAGCTGGCACGGAAAGGATAAAGCGCTCATCATTCCAGACCAGTTGGACGGCTATCCGGTTACCGCCATCGGCGAACAAGCGTTTTCCAGCGAACTGGTCACGGAAGTGGTTGTGCCAGAAGGCGTCACGCGGATTCACCAACACGCCTTTTCATCCAACTATCTTTTAACCAAAGTGACGCTGCCAGGCAGTTTAACCACCATTGACAGATCGGCTTTTTCATTCTGTAAAAAACTGACGGATATCAACCTTCCTGAAGGCTTGATTGCCCTGGGCGAAATGGCCTTTTCGGGGTGCGACGTCCTGGAGGACATCAGGCTGCCGGACAGCCTGCGGGAGATTGCCGGCAACCCTTTTATCAACGTCTCCAACATCAAGATCTCGCTGTCTGAGGAGCACCCTGTGTTTTCATTGGTTGACGGGGTACTGTTTGACCATGTGAACAAGACCTTGGTGGTGTACCCGAAGGCATCGCCCGCAAGCGCGTATACCGTTCCCGAAGGCACCCGAGCCATTGGCAATTCTGCCTTCAGGGGCAGCACAAACCTTGAGCGGCTGATTTTACCGGACAGCCTGGAACACCTTGGCGACCAATCCATCTCGTTTTGCAGCAACCTGCGCAGCATCACGCTGCCTGACAATTTGATGAGTATGGGCGCAAACCCGTTTTGGGGCGCGAAGGAATTATATGTCAGCGTGCGCCCGGACCACCCGGTGTTTGAAGTGATCGATGAGGTGCTGTTCAACCACCAGACAAAGACGCTGATCTATTACCCAAGCATTTTGAAAGCCCGTGAATATACGGTGCCGGAGGGCACGCAGGTCATTGGCGCGTATGCTTTTTACAAGGCAGCACGTTTGCGGCATATCGCCTTGCCGGACGGCTTGACAACCATTGAACGAGGCGCGTTTTCTGACTGCACAGGATTAGGTGACCTGACGATCCCAGACAGCGTGACCAGCATGATGGACAGCATTTTCTCCAACCGCTCAAGCCGGCTCCGCCTGCTTGTGACACCGGGCAGTTTGGCCGAAGAATACGCGAAAAAGAACCGGATTGATTACGCCGAAAATGACGCCACCTGAACCTTGATTCTGCCCTGTCGCCGTGACCTGCCTGGTTGCGGCGGCCTTTTTATGAACGGGTACATTCTATGTAGAAAGACGAATCAGGAGGTACGGTATGAAACGACGCAGATTTGTTCTTGCTCCCTTGTTGATGCTTGTCCTTTTGATGACCCTGACGATGACAATGAACGCGGAAAACTTGCCGCCGGTGGAGGACCGCGACCCCTACAGCAGTTATCAGCCCGCCTTCCCCGGCCAGACAAGGGCACCGGGCATGAAAACCCAAACCCCCTATGACATCCGCGTCCTCAGCCACGACTTGGCCAGGCCCTGGGCTGTGTCCGTTTTGCCGGACGGCCGGCTGATTATCAGCGAAAAGCGCGGGACGATGCGCATTTACAGCGAGGAAGGCGGCCTCTCCTCCCCCATTGAGGGCTTCTTGCCCGTGGCCTACGATGGGCAGGGCGGCCTGCTGGACCTGGTGCCCGCGCCGGATTTTGAAACCAGCCGGCAGCTGTATTTCAGCTTCTCGCGGCCGGTTGACGGCATCGCGGTGACCGCGCTTGGCCGGGCCAGGCTGGCTGAGGATGAAAGCAGCCTGACGGATGCCGAATTGCTGTTTGAGGCGCTGCCTGCCGTTTATGGCGCCGGGCATTTTGGCAGCCGCATCGCGTTTGTGGACAATGACACCCTCTTTTTGTCCACCGGCGACCGCCAGCATGATTACAGCCATCTGCACCCGCATGACAAGGCCAGCGGCCTGGGCAAGATTCTGCGTATGGATCGGGACGGGAACCCTTTGCCGGACAACCCCTTCATTGATGACAGCGGGGCGATGCCGCAACTGTACTCCATGGGCCACCGCAATGTGCAGGGCATGGCCATCCATCCGGTGACCGGGGAGTTGTACGCCGGTGAAATGGGGCCCCTGGGCGGGGACGAGATCAACCTGATCAAGCCCGGGCGCAACTACGGCTGGCCCATTATTACCTATGGGCTGGAGTACTCCTATGACCGCGTCCTGGAGGGCATCACCCAAAAGGAAGGCCTGGAGCAGCCCATTTACTACTGGGACCCGACGCCGGCCATCTCCGGCATGGATTTTTACGCCGCTGACGCCATCCCCGAATGGCATAACAACCTGTTTATCGGCGGGCTGGCGGGCAACCATGTGGTTCGCCTGCGCCTGGACGGCGACAGGGTCACCGGTGAGGAGCGCTTGCTGGCGGACCAGGGCCAGCGCTTCCGGGATGTTGCCGCCAGCCCGGACGGCTATTTATACCTTGTCACGGATGAAGGGCGGCTGTACCAATTGGGACCCGCAAAATAAAAAAGCCTTTTGTATCAGGCCAGACTATGCCGGGCGCTGAAGAAATCAGCACCCGGCGTTTTTGGTTTGCGCGCGGTAGCCCTTGCAGGAGAGGCTGAACGCCGCCTGTTATCCGCGCGGTGTGCGAATCAGGCGCGGCACGATCTCCACACCGGATAGGGAGGAGGTGTCCACCATCACTTCATTGGTCTTTTTATTTTCAAGCTGAAAGGAAATCGTCCCGGCAAGGCCTTCCTTGATCTGGTGATCCATCTGGCCGTGCTTGGGCGCGGACAAAGCGCCCCTCACATCCACCGCCGCATGAATGGACAGGCTGATCTCGCGTTTTTTGAGCGTCAGCGACACCTTGTCTTCGCTCATATCATGGATGACGCAGCGGGCCCCATTGTACGTGGCGAAGCGATGGTGCTGGCCCGCCATCCACAAATGGCAGATAAAGCCCGGAAACGCGAATGGCCCCAGCGGGATATTGGCCCAGGAGAAAAACAGGCAGGACGGCCGGCGCGCAAAATGATTGGACTGAAGCCAAAGATAGGACTTGGGGAAGGAATGACCCCAGTCCTTCTCGATATAGCCAACGCCCCCATCAAAGGACACCGTTTTGCTGCCAATTTGCAGCGTGCCTGTCAGGCTGTGGTGCAGGCTGTTAATGCCATGGATGCATTCCATAAACGGCAGATACGAAAACGGGCCCATAATGGTGGGCGCAAGCGCGCTTGTTGGCAGCGCGGGCGTGTTGATGTTCAGGGAGAGGCCCTCCCTGGAAAAGGTATTGCCGCCGATGTTGAGGGTAAAGGGGTCTGATGTATGCAAAAACGCGGACATCGGGAAATCCAACCGGTCGGTCAAGATCCGCCAGGCGCCGTCAACCTTTTCTGCCAGGATAACCTGGATAAGCGCCTGTTCCTGGTTGTTGACGCGCATCATGCTGGGAATGACGGAGAAAATGACCGATTCATCCGAGGAGACCTGCTTAAAATACCACCCTTCGAAATAGTTCTTCCGGCGTTGGTTTTGAAAATTCAGCTGTTTGTCCTGACGGGTTGTACTCATAGCTTGATTATACACGTCATGTTCCCAGCTCTTCAAGCCAGAAATCACAGGTGATGGCTTCCTCATACCACATCTTAAAATTGGTGCCCCACAGGTTGTTGTACAAATTAACATAGACGCGGTGCTGCTCATCATCCCCGTCAAAATCCAGCAGGGCCGGCTTGCCGAGGGTGGCCAGCACGGCATGCGGGCTGTGCACGATAAGGCTAGAACCGTCTGGCTTTTGCCAGCGGAAGGCATCCATGCCGTGGGTGCGGCGGTTGCCGCCCGCAACAGTGTCCAGCAGGTTTTGCCATTGACCAATTTTGCGCACGGCAAGCTTCCCCGATCCCTGAAAAACAAAGGGCAAGAACAAGGCTTCAGGCTTGCGGTTGGCTGGTTTGTCCAGCAGCTGCAGGGTGACGCGCAGTTTTTCGTCTTTGTGTTCGAAGCGCAGGATAAACCGCCGGGGGCAGCCGGCCAGCTGGTGCGCGCTTTCCTCATAGACGCCGCTGACCCAGAGGGCCCCGTCCGCTTGACTTACTTCTATCCTGATGGGCAGATGCAGGCGGTCCTCCCGGGGCGCATCGCTCCTCTCCGCGCCCAGTTTGGTGTTGTCAGGCAGCGCCCACAGGCGGTAATGCGCCACGTGCGCCAGATACTGCTCTGTCAGCTGTTCAAAGGCAGCCAGGCCCACCTCCTGATACACCGGGTACTGGATGGCAATCTGCTGCCCACCAGGCGCGCGGATGAGCACTCCATCTGCCATGACATCCGCCTGCCAGCGTCCCAGGTGCACCCGCTCACCGTGGCCTACATCCCTGCCCTTTGGCACGTCCATAACTGCTGGCGGGGTGAGCAGCGGCAGCGCTTCCTGCTTCAGCGGCAGGGGTAGAACATCAACCGCGCTGTTTACATAATCCCGCTGCTCCTGATGGGAGCGCTCAAACAAGGCATAGCTGCGCTGATCCCAGGATATCCCCCGGGGCGCAAGCGCCTCAAACTCCTGTTTAGCGAAGCGGTAGTAGGCGGAAAAGCCTGGCAGGTTTGCGTCCTCATCTGGAATCCTTGGCTGCTTGCGGGCGCGGTCAAAATCAATCCTGTACCAGTTGCGGTAATCGGTCAGAAACTTTTTGCAGTCCATCCCCCAGGTATGCTCACACACCAGGAGCAACTGCTCCAAAAAAGCGTCCCGGGGCAGCCGGCCATCCGCCAGCCGCTGCTGATGATCCGCCCAGCGCCCGTCATTGTCCCACTGGGTACCCAGCGCGTCCAATTCCCGCAAAGCCCTTGTTTTATAGGGATCTGTGCCGATGCCATGAATCCAGGTATCGCCGATTTCCTGGCGCAAAACAGGCAGACTGCCGCGGATATCCTTGAGGCTGTGCGCAAAGGCGTCCAGGGTGGACGCCTCAATCACCGCGCCTTTGAACTGTGTCTGCAGGTGCTCAAAGGACTGGGCCAACTCCCTGGGGTCCGGCGGGCCGGCATTGTCCACGCTGTGGAGGAAACACAGGGCTTCCGGATGGCCGGGCACCACAGTGGTGCCGCCGTAGCCGCGCTCATAATGCACCATCAACTGATAGCCCCAATCATCCTCCCAGATAAACAGGGGCGGCACATCGGGCATGCGGGCCACATCGTTGATGCCAATGTGCAGGTACTGGATGCCCTGCTTAGCCAGCGGGCTGATGATGCTGCGGGTGTGGCCGGGCACATCGGTCATCTTGGCGGCAATGGTGCGCCGCCCAAACTGGGCATCCAGCCGGGCAGTGATGCCCAGGCCAGCCGCAATAAGCGCCGGGCTGCACAGCTCTGAGTGCATGGTATAGGGCAGGGCATGATAGGTGATGTCCCCGGCCAAAATGGCGGTTTCCAGCGCCTTGGCCTGCTGTTTTGTTCCGGTGCGCAGCGCCAGGTCGATCAGATACGCGCCCACGGTCCACACAAAGCGCTTGGGCTGCCCCGTGATGTTGTGCAGGCGCGCGGTAGCAAGCGCGTCTGGAATAAAGCGCGCCAGATAGTTCTGGGTGACCGATCTGGCAAAATCGGTAAAGCCGATGTCCAGATGGGTCTTGAAGATGACATGAACCTTGCGGATGCGCACAGCCTGCCTTCTCCTTAGGATTTGATATAGATGGGGTTGCTGATGCTGGCCAGGGTCGGCATCCCGTTGGGCAGCACCCTGCGAATCTCCACGCGCATAAAGCGGCTGTTGCGGGCTGCTACCTCCGCCTCAAAGCGGTGGCAGGCGCCCGGGGTGTCCCGCCACAGGACACCCTCCTGGTTGATGACCACGACCTCATCCCGCGCGGAGAGCGGGCCAACGCTCAGGCGCAGGTTGGATGCTTCGCCATGGTACACATCCCCCATCCGCGCCTCGCCCAGGTCAAGGTGAATACCCGGCGCTTCCGGATGCATGCCGATATAGGCATGGCCCTGGCGCATGGCCTCCAGAATATCCGTCGCGCCCCTGGATTGCGCGTACAGGAAAGTGGTGGGTGTCCCGTAGGTGCGGAACAGCTCGCTGTGGTGCACATCGCTGCCGCCAATAGCTGGCCAGACGCGCCCGGCGCACAGATGCTCTTGCCACAGGTCGATGGCCTGTTGGTTCCAGGGGGTGAAGGGGCCGTTCCAGATCTCAATCAGATCTGCCGGCACATCATCCCCATAGCCAAAGGTCCAGGGGCAGCCAGGGTCCGTTGGGTGGTTGATGGAACACAGGGCTTTGTTGGCACGCCCTTCCTTCATGATGGCCAGCACCTCCTCCCGCGTGTTGGCAACATAGGTCTTAACCGGGCGGCTTGCACCAAAGAGGTTGTAATGCCCGCCGTAGTAGGTGATTTCGACACCGGGGATGACGGTCAGATCAGGAGTGGAGCGCGCGTACGGGTTGGATGTCATGCTGTTGTGGTCTGTCAAAAACAGGAAATCCAGCCGGTCCCCGCGCGCCCGGGCGATGGCCTCCTCCACCGTGTACCAGCCATCTGAATGCACAGTATGGGTATGGCAATCCCCCACAAGGAGCAGCCCTTCTTTGGGCGTGATCTCCACCCGCACCTCCACCGGGCAGCCTGTTTCCTCCACCCGGTAGGCGCCCAGAATGATGTGCCAAATGCCGGGTTTGAGCGGCTGGGGCTGGTACCCGGGCGTGGCATGGCTTTCGTGCAGGGTGATGTCTGTGCGGTCTGACCCGGACGCGCCCACCAGGATATGGCCCGGGCCCTCCAGCGCCAGGTCGATGATGTTGACCTCATCCCGCGTGACGCGGCCGTCCCCTTGATCCATAAGCCTGTGCCGCTCGTAGGTATAGGAAATGCGCAGGGTATCCGCGCCCGTGGGCATCTCAAAGGGCACACGCAGGTACTGCCCCATTTCCACGTAATCCACGCGCTGGGTGAAGGTATTGATGATGGGCTGCATAACGCCTCCTTAGCCCTTGGACGCGCCCAGGGTCAGCCCGCCGATCAAAAACCGCTGGGCAAAGCTGTAGAGCACCAAAAGCGGGATGACGGTGATGACAATGGCAGCCATACGGGCATTTTCATAAATCTGGACGACGCCGGAGGTGGAATCCGTCGGCTGGGTCAACTGCCGCAGGATGATGGGCAAGGTGAACAGCTGCGGCTTGGTGGTGATGATCAGCGGCACCATGAAGGAGTTCCACTTGCCGATGAACTCCAAAAACGTGATGGCGGCAAGCCCGGGCAGGGACAGGGGCAGATAGATGGACAGGTAGATGCGCAGCTCCGACGCGTTGTCGATCCGGCCGGATTCGGCCAGGGATTCGGGTACGGAGAGAAAATAGTTGCGCATGAGCATGATGGAAAAGGCGGACACCAGGCCGTTTAGGATCAGCCCGCGGTAGGTATCAATCAGCCCCAGTGCCCGGTTGAGGGAAAAGATGGAGACCAGGGTTAAATCCCCCGGGATCATCATCGTGATCAGGATGCCCGTGGCGATGGCCTTGCGGAAAGGCAGCTCCCGCTGAATGAGCACATAGCCGGCCATTGAGGAGATGAACACCGTAAACAGGGTGCCCACCACCGACACAAAGGAGCTGTTGCCAAAGGCGCGGCCCAGGTTTTGCGCGTTCCAGATAAAGGTATAGCCCTCGGTGGAAAAATCCTTCGGCCACAGCGTCACATCCGACACCTGGGACGCCGCGTTGCTGGACAGCGAGATGGCCAGCACGTTGACCATGGGCAGGAGCATGATCAAAAAGATCAGCACCAAAAACACCGTGTTGATGACACGCCCCAGGGGGCGCAGCTCATTGCGGTATGCCTTGGAGACGGCCTGCGGGCGCTCAAACAATTTTGTACTCATATGACCTCCTCAATAGCTGGCGTCCTGGTCATAGCGCGCCATCCGCCGCACCAGTACTGTAATCACCAGGGTGATGACCATCACCACGCTGGCAGCCGCGGTGGCGGTGCCGATGCGGCGCTTGGTGATGCCTTCTTCATAGATATATAACAGCAGGGTGCGGATGCTGTCCTTGGTCGCAGGGCGGTTCATGATGAGCACCTGGTCAAAATTGCGGAGCACGCCGGTTGCCCCCAGCACCAGCAGCGTTTTGATGGTAGGCCACACCTGAGGAATGATGATGTAGCGGATCTGCTTGAATCGGGAAGCGCCGTCGATGCGGGCAGCCTCAAAAATTGTGGGTTCTATGCTGACCACGCTGGCCAGCATCAGCACCACAAAATAGCCTGCCTGCTTCCAGGCATTGGTAAACAGGATGACAGGCCGCCCCCACACCGGGGAGGTAAAAAACGGCAGGCGCTGCGCGCCCATCATCGCCAGGAAGTTGTTTACCATGCCATTGTGCGCCAGGATCTGCAGCCACATCCCGCCCACCACCGTCCAGGAGAACAAATACGGCAAAAAGGTGGCGGTTTGGATGAGGGATTTGCTGAAACGGTTGCGCACCTCGTTAACGGAAATGGTCAGCACCAGGGCAACCGCCAGGTTGATGAAAAGCGAGACCGTCCCCACCAGCATGGAGTTGGTCATGGATTTGATGAAGATGGGGTCGCTGAGCACCTGCTGATAGTTGGCGATGCCGTTATAGGTTGCCTTGCCTATCAGGGGCACGCGCTGGAAGCTTTGCACCAGGCCAAGGCCCAGCGGGTAAAAGGTAAAAACAGCAAAATACAAGAACACGGGCACGATCATCAGATAGATGCTTTTATACTGCCACATTTTGCGCCGAAGCCACGCGCGGTGCTGCTGTTTGCGGGGGGCCGGCTGTGCCTGGATGGTGCTCATCTTGTCCTCCTCTGCCCGATGGACAGGTGTGTGCCCGGATCAGAAAACATGCTGGGCTGATTGTAAGGCTGGTCCGCTGATGGCTCAGCGGACCAGCGATAGTTAGGGGTTATCTGTTAGTATTCGTGCTGTCAGATGACGCCGCGGTCCTTCAGCTCCTTTTGCATGGCTTCCACGCCTTCAGCAGCTGTTTTGGTGCCCACGATGATCTCGGTGGCGTACTTGGCGACGATTTCCTTGTAGGTGCTGGTCATGTCGGTGCTCATATCCAGGGACGCGTAGGGCAGGAAGGCCATGGCCTCCGCGAAACCGGGGTTGAGCGGCACAGGGCTTTCATACTTGCGGCTGGTGGGCACCGGCGCGCCATGGTCGTTGCCGTGGCTGAGGCCGATTTCGGTCATGACGACCTTGCCGTCCACCACGTTGTAGTCATGGCCTTCAATGCCAATGGACAGCAGCTGGCCGCCCTCCTGGGTTGCCATGTATTCCAAGGCCTTGAAACCGCCTTCGGGGTTCTGCGCGTTGATGGGGATGACCCAGATGGAGGGGTCGCCGCGGGAGAACATGAAGTCCCCCTTGGAGTTCTTCACGCCGCCCAAGGGCATGACATTCACCACATCCGGATAGTTCTCGCCGGAGCGCACATTGTACAGGCCAACCCAGGCCGCCCAGTCCACAACCAGGCCAGTCTGACCGGCCATCATCTTGTTGCGCATGTCGCCCGTGGTGTTAATCAGGGCATCGGGATCCATCAGGCCTTCCTTGTACAACTGGGCAAACCACTCCCATACGGGGATGGCGGCCTCTGTCGCGATGGGGACATACAGGGAGCCGTCTTCGTTTTTGGCAAAGCCCATTTTCAGATCGACCGCCGCAAACCAGGGCTGCAGGTCATGCAGGCCGGGGATGTGGGTGTTGAAGGCGTAGAAGCCCTCGCCGCCGACCGCCTGCAGCTGCTTGAACAGCTCGTGATAGCCTGCCAGTGTGGGCTCCACTTTATCCAGATCTACCCCTGCCTTGTTCGCGATCACCGTGTTGATGGCGGGCAGCTTGTGGACCTCGGTCTTGTTGAAGCCGCCCCAGATGCGGCCGTCAATGGTCAATTGCTCCCACTCCTGCTCGGGAATCACGTCGGTGTCGCCCAGGATGGGGGAGGCTTTCACCCAATCGGTCAGGTCGGTCAGGATGCCGTCCTTTTGCATGTCGTACAATTCCTGCAGGGATACGTAGATCAGGTCGTACTGTTCCCCCGCGTTGAGTTTGTTCATCATCACTTCGCCGTAGTTGGCGGCCGGCTTTTCCATGATGACGGTGCCGTTGATGCCTTTGCCAAACGCTTCCGCGAACAGCAGCATCTCGGCCTCATCCTTGCCGCCGGTTACGTTGGTCAGGATTTTGACGGTGCCAATGTCCTCCGCCTGGGCAGTCCATGCTGCGCCCAGGGACAGGAACATGACCATCACCAAGGCCATCGACAGGAGTTTTTTGATGGTGTTTCCTTTCATGTTGAACCTCCATTCATTTTTGACGCGGCCACTTACATGTTGTTTTTGGGCAAACGCGTTCTGTTGTGGTTAGTATACCACAGCAAATCATTTTATATCAATTAAATTTAAATTTTTACGAACCCTGTCCATTTTGGCTGTATCCAACAAAGAGACAACCACAGAATAAACCTTTTTGTTCCTTGTAATATCGTTGTTTTATATATGTTTTTCTGAAGTGAACTCATATGTAATTCCATAAAATTAACTTGCGCGAATTTGATATATTTGGTATACTACTGTCGTAAAACACGCGTAAAGCAGGAGTAAAGTGTAAGATGGATGAGCTTTCCTACCAATATGAAGTACTCTACCGCCACCTGGCGGAAGGTATTGCCGCTGGCGACTGGAAACCCGGGGAGAAACTGCCCACAGAGATGCAGCTGGCAGACCAGTTTGGTGTCAGCCGCATCACCAGCAAACGCGCGCTGAACCTGCTGGCCGAGCAGGGGCTGGCGGTGCGCAAGCGGGGGCTGGGCACCTTTGTGTCCCAAGCGCTCCAGTCCGGCCGCGCCGCGGCCAGCACCCGGCTGAAAATGGCGGCCAGCAAAAACGGCCTGCGCCGCATTGGGCTGTTGATGGAGGACCTGGGCGAATCCTATGCCTTAAGCCTGTTTTATGCCATCGATCAGCTGGCGTCCCAGCGCGGTTTTCAGATTTGCCCCGCCGTATCCTATGGGCAGCAAACCATCGAGCGAAAGCGCCTGCACCAACTGCTGACGCTGGGTGTCGAGGGCATCCTGGTGATGCCGGCGCACGGCACCTATTATGATACCGACCTGCTGCGCCTGGTGCTGGATCACTTCCCGGTCGTCATGGTGGACCGGCCGCTGATGGGCATTCCCGCGCCCTGCGTCTGCTCCCACCACGAGGAGGGCGCGCGCATGCTGACGGAGCATTTAATCAGCCGCGGTCACCAGCAGATTATGTACCTCACCTCCGAAGTATCGGAGGCCATCTCCCTGGAGGACCGCTATCAGGGCTATAAAAAAGCCATGCAGGATGCGGGGATGAGCGCGTCCCTTCCGGTGATCGTGCCGCCGGCGGCGCGGTTTAGCCACCCGGCGCAGCCCCAGGACCGCGGCCAGCCTGAGATTCTGGACTTTCTGACCGATTGGCTTGTTAGCCATCCCGACGTCACCGCCCTTGTGTGCGCGGAGTACGGCATTGCCCACCTAGCCCGCGCCGCGGCCCAAAGTCTGCGCCGCGATGTGCCAAAGGACCTGGCTATTTGCTGCTTTGATGAGAAATATGGTTATCAGGGGGAATATTTCTTCACGCACATTAAACAGGACGAGACCGGCATCGCCCACAACGCGCTGGATATCCTTGAAAACATGCTGGCTGACAAAAACATGCGCCGGCAAACCCGGCAGATTCCTGTCGCCTTGATGGAAGGGCGCAGCACCTGACAAAATGCGGTGAAGGAACTATCCGCAAACCGTCTATTTCATCGCAATATTTGAGCATTCCCGCGTACCCCGGGCATGCTTTTTCTGCATATATATCCATCATATTCAAAATAAATACAGTTTTCCCCTGTCATAAATCGTTTTCATGGTGTAGGATAAGCAAATAATATTCTGAAGGAAGACGGAGGGAATGAGAATGTTGAGAAAGATCCTGATCTGCATGATGGCCCTGATGCTGCTTGCGGCGTCTGCTTCGTTTGCGACAGCGGAGGAGAGCGACCTTGCCTATGTCAAAGAAAAGGGCAAGCTGATCATCGGTTACACGGTTTCTAAACCCATGAACTATACCGATGAGGACGGCCAGTTCACCGGCTTTGACACCGAGCTGGCCATGGCGGTGTGCGAGCTGCTGGGCCTTGAGCCGGAGTTTTTGGAGATCAACTGGGAAACCAAGGAGGTCGAGCTGGCTGCCAAGGCGATCGACTGCATCTGGAACGGCCTGACGATTACCGATGAGCGCACGGCGAACATGAGCATTACCATCCCCTATGTGAAAAACGCGCAGGTGGTGGTAATGAAGGTTGGCAGCGATTATGAGAACACCGCCTCCCTCGCGGGCAAAACCGTGGTGGCGGAAATTGCCAGCGCAGGCGAGGACACCGTCAAAACAGACGCCGGGCTGAAAGATGCCATCTACATTGGCAAAGAGGTGCAGACCGCCTGCCTGATTGAGGTGGCCGCGGGCACCGCCGATGCCGCCGTGCTGGACCTGACGCTGGCCAGCGTCACCATTGGCGAGGGCACCGACTACGCCCAGCTTGAGATCGTGGACAGCCTGAACGTGGAAGACTACGGCGTTGCCTTCCGCAAGGGCAGCGACCTGACGGAGGAAGTGAACAAGGCCTTCCAAACCCTGAAGGACAACGGCGTCTTGGAAGCGCTGGCAGAAAAATACGGGCTTGTCCTTGCCCTGTAAGCGCATGTCTTTGGCGGCAGGAGGGCTAAACACGCTCCCCTGCCGCCTTGCATAATGAACGTATGACCAGCGTACAGACCATCATCGGCCGCCTGTTTGGCAGCTTTCAGCTGAACCTTCAGCTGTTTTTCCTGACGCTGCTGTTTTCGCTGCCGCTGGGCTTGCTGATTGCCTTTGGCGCGATGAGCCGCTTTAAGCCGCTTGCCCTGCTGACAAAAGGTTTCGTGTGGGTGATCCGGGGGACGCCACTTTTGCTGCAGGTGCTGATCATCTTCTTTGCCCCGGGTTTGCTGGACTGGGGCGCGCCCTGGGGCTCCGGCATGAGCGCCCGCTTCACAGCGGCGACGGTTGCCTTCGTGATCAATTACTCCTGCTATTTCTCCGAGATCTTCCGCGGCGGCATCCAGGGTGTGCCGCACGGGCAGATGGAGGCCGGCCAGGTGCTGGGTATGACCAAGGGGCAGATCTTCCGCCGGGTGACGCTGTTGCAGGTGATCAAGCGCATACTGCCCGCGATGTCCAATGAGGTGATTACCCTGGTGAAGGATACCTCGCTTGCGCGCATTATATCGATTAAAGAAATCCTGATGATGGCCCAGGAGTATACAGGCCAGGGCTTGATCTGGCCCCTGTTTTCCACTGGCATCTTTTTCCTTGTTTTTATTGGCATACTAACCATCGTATTTGGCCGCCTGGAAAAGCGGCTGGATTATTTCCGTGTTTGAAGGGAGTTTGCCTTGCCCCTGTTAGTAGTTGAAGGAATTGAAAAGCGCTTTGATCATCTTGAGGTGTTGAAAAACATCAATTTTTCGCTGGACCAGGGCAAGGCGTTGGCCATCATCGGCGCGTCCGGCTCCGGCAAGACAACACTGCTGCGCTGTCTGAACTTTCTGGAGTATCCGGACAGCGGGCGCATCTGGGTGGATGGCGAGCTGCTGCTGGACGCCGGGCAGCAAAAGCGCTTGAGCGAGGCTGATGTGCGCTTCCGGCGGCTCAACTTCGGCCTGGTGTTCCAGTCCTTCCACCTGTTCCCGCAGTATACGGTGCTGCGCAATGTGACGCTTGCGGTGGAACTGTTAAACCGCGGCAAGGAGCAGACCAAAAACAGCGCGATCGTGGCGGACGCCCGCGCGCTGCTGAATCAGATGGGGCTTTCTGACAAGGAAAACGCCTACCCCCACCAGCTCTCCGGCGGGCAGCAGCAGCGCGTGGCCATCGCCCGGGCGCTGGCGCTCAAGCCCAAGATTCTCTGCTTTGATGAGCCGACCTCCGCCCTTGACCCGGAGCTGACCGGCGAGGTGCTGCGCGTGGTGCGCAGCCTGGCCGACAAGCACACCACCATGCTGATTGTGACGCATGAGATGGCCTTTGCCCGCGATGTGGCCGACCATGTGATTTTTATGGACCAGGGCATCATTGTGGAGGAAGGCCCGCCGGATCAGGTATTTGGCCAGCCCAAAGAAGAGCGCACCCGGCAGTTTCTGTCCAGGTACGCGCAGGGGGGTTAAACTGACTGCTTGAAAACAAAAGCCCCCTCAAAGGAAGGGGCCAATTGTTGTTTTCTGCTCCGCCCGGCTGACAAATCTTCCTACATGTAAGTGTACTGATAAAAGATTAGGGCATTTGATACACATATGCGAAAGTACTTCCGGAGTACCGCAGAGTACTTCGCAGACTATTTCTGGACTGGTGAAGGCATACGCAGCCTGCTTGAGATTTTCCCCATTCTGGGCGTCATGAACAGCAAGGATCAGTTGATTGGCCTGCTGGAATATGCCCTGAGGGATGCCTACCGACGGTCGCTCAAGGCGCTTGATTTGGGAAAAGAACTGGGCAGCGGCGAACTGGTCTTACAGGGACAGGAGCAAATTGAACGTCATCTGATGATCGTTTTCTCCGACACCGTCAGGAGCCAGGAGGAAGCGCATTTTTACGTTTCCAAAAGCTTCTTGGAAGACTACATGATGAAACCCCTGTACCCCACGGTGCAGAAGTACGACGCAAAGCCGATTTTTATCCATATCATGCTCAACGCGAAGGACACTGAGAATACGCTGACGCTGAAGAACCTGAACCGCATGGTAGCAAAATTTCAGCAAATGCAGAGTATGTTCAAGATTTCCCTGTGGATTGCTGACATCAGGAGCGCAAACCCATTCTTTTATCATGAAGAACACTTTGTGCTGAGCATCCACCAGTTTTTCTCGCAATTTTCCTATGGCGTCATTATCACAGACAAAACGAGCCTGCTGAGATTCAATTATTTCAACAGCCAGTATTTCAAGCAAAGGCTTGATTTGGAATACACTGCGTGTGACAGCGAGAATAAAACCATTGTTGATACCGTCATCACAGAACTGGCAGGCTGCCAGGCCATTTTTTCCTTTGCCAATATCGGTTTTCTTGTCACCCAGGAGGATCTGGATAAAATGAAAGGCTCGGAAACAACAAAAGCCCTGGTTGTGCATATGATGGAGCAGCTGATGCACCGGCGTATCCCCATGGTGGTGTCACTTCAGGCCATGGACCAGTTTGCGCAGCAGCGCCACGTTGTAGTGCCCCTGCTGGGCAGGCTGAATTTTGACGGGGAGGAGATTGTCCGGTATCTGGCGCAGTTTCAGGGCGTGGATACGGAAGAGTCTACAACCGTGCACCTGGTTGATTATGAGGCACCAATGTATGCGGTGCTGATTCTGGAAAACTACTTGTTGCTCTACCTGGCGCCGTCGGACGAACAGCCCGAAATGCTCATTCTGTTGCCGAAGAAGGTGTGCCCGCATTTGTTGTTGGACCTGGACCTGCTGCTGCAAAACGAGTCCGTTGTGCTGCATTCAGCGCTGTGGCAGGACTATTTGAAGGCGCTGCCTTCTATCAAGGAAAACTGATATTTGTTGGATTGCCCAAAAGTTGCGCAATTACGCAGTTAGAATGATAATCCTCGTATCAGCCCGTTTTTCTTGTTAGTAGCTAACATGTTGAGGTAAAAGCAAGCAGTCGAACAAATTCACAGGTAAAAGAAAAAGCCCGGAGCCCTTGATTGATGAAGGACTCCGGGCTGTTGGTTGTCATTCCCACTCGGCTCAAGCGGCTTGCTACATACCATATATAGTATGGACTCATATATTCAAAGCTCGATATGTAGACAGGATATCCGTATTATTCTGCTTTTGGGAGCAAAATGCTGTCAATTTGCTGTCATTTTCTGCTGTCTGAAAGTTGGCTCGAATCGTGCTCGCATCACTTAGTTGAAGTCCCCTCTAACATCATTATATGCGACAGCTCTCCCTGTAGCAACTGCAAATTAATCAATCTCGCCAAATATCGGAGTCTTCCCAGCCCGAGTCTTATCTGAGCCTTGCGATGGTATACCTCATGGAATACTCGGAGGATTGGTCGGTGACCCGATCGTACCTGAGAGAGGAATCGCTCAAATCACTCGACAAACAAACAGCATGACATGGTGAGCAGAGAACAAAGTTGCGAACTTGATTTGACAGTACCACTTCTAATGCCATTACAACAACAGAAAGTATATCTTCAAACAGTTAAAAATTGTGCCACTTTTCGCCTTCTCAGTACATATGTATTATGAGGAGGTGAACTTTATGAGCAACTACTTAAAGAACGAAACGATTGCTGAGCTTCTAAACTCCTACAACTCAGGTGGAATCTCAAGGGAAGAAACTGACAGGCAGCTATTAGCACTTATAGAACTGGAGGAAAGAAAGCCATTCCACAAAATGAATCCACAAAAACTAGCGGAGTACGAATGGGCGCTTTATGAGTTCCGCACTGGAAAACCTCTTGTACACATTCCTCGGCAAAGCCTTCTGGGTCAGGATCCTGGCTGAGGTAGCGGAGGCAGAAGAGGAGCAGGCGGTCATAGTATTGTTCGTATAAAGCATGCAGGAAATCATTGCGATCCCGGCCTTCCCCCATCAGTGCCCCTCCGTCTCCTGCATAATCTTGTGATGCTCCTCATCTGCCTGCTTGTGGGACAGCTTTCGCTTGTAGCCGGATAAAAAGATCAGGATGGTGTCCCAAACAATCTGCCTGTCCTCCTCATCAAAGGAGTTGATGATATTTTCCAATGTACTGGCTGTGCCGTTCTTGCTTGCTACTTGTTCATAAAACAGTGGGTCGGTAGGGATTTTTAATGCCTGCAGGATGCGATACAGCACCCGGTAGGAGATGTTCCGCTTCCCGCATTCGGTTTCGGATATATATTGCTCTGTGGTCCCGGAAAGCTCAGCCAACTGGCGCTGGGTCAAGCCCTGTTCCTGCCGAGCGGACCGCAAAACCTCGCCCATATGCAATAAAATAGGATCATTTTCCATCAATTCTCACCTCATCTTTTATCATACTAATGACACATGAGGCATAGAATCGACATTAAAAGAATTAAAACATAAACGATAGTATAACATTAAACATGATAATTGAAATATGTTTTTAAAAATGAACCTTTTGGAAGGTTCGCCACCTGTTATAGGTGAAGGGGTCCATCAAGGGGGTGATGCCATGCGGCAGGATTCCAGCGGAAGGGTGCGATTGAAAGGAAATGTCCTTGAGAACGTAGCTTGGCCGCTGCCATCTTCAAAAAGATGGGTGTTCAACAAGGACAGGTTCATCCTAACAGTTCACGATTCAGATGTAAAGTTTTCATTCCGCCTTATGATTCGAATCATGAATTCCCTCTTGAAGAACTGATTCACGAAGGCTTCCAGGAAACTGCAAGGATCCTTCATTCCGCTGGAACCCGGGTCTGGCCTATGCTGAGGACGTGCCCGGCAAAGGGGCATGAATGCAAGAAGGGAGGTGGAGGTCAGCCCAAAACAGCTGCTGGAAGCATGCGTTTCTCCAGTATGTCAGCCTGGCCGCTGCCATCCTCAAAGGGATGGGTGTTCGACAGGGGGCACCACGCAGGCTTCTCCACCTGGCATCAATAGAAAGGAGATCAAGATAATGGAAGACCTAGTCAGAATTGCCCTGGCTCACTACAACAGCTTCCGTTCCCAGGCGGCCCTTGAAGGCAAATGGGAGGATGCACTCCGGGATGATGAAATGCGGGAGCGGATCCACCTGGCATCCCTGCGGGTGGAGATGATTCAGAATTGGCTCACCATGTTGACCTACGACGAGCGATTTGCCCTTGAAAAGCACCTGATTGAGGACTTGGAGTGGCAGCGGGTGGTCCACGTGTTCGGCAAGCATTGGGACGAGCTGTTCTTCCGCTCGGACCGGCAGCTGGGCACCTACCAATCCAGCGCTCTGCGAAAGATTGTTTCCTACTGTAAAACCTATGAGGACATCATCAACTGGTTGTTTGACAACCTGAACGAAACCGAGCACTTGCTGGAATCCGAGGACATCAAGGAGACACGGTCTCTTTCCAGGGCCAGGGTCAGGAAGCGGCTGGATGAGGATGCATCCAAAGACTCTAAGGAAAATAGCGGGTAAGCGGCATGTACATCAACATGAGGCCAGGGGACAATGCTCCGCTGCATGCCAGCCCAGACTGCTTTTCCCGCATCCATGCTTACATTCCTCATGGCACGATGGTTCATGCAGCATTCTTTGATGGCCTTTGGTACTGCGTGAAATGGGAGGCACACTCGGGTTTTATGCCCGCCAACTACCTGTCCGCCTTTGACCCATCACCTGCGCTCTGGCAGGCCAGGTATGGTCCAGGTGTCTTGAGCATGCCACAGGAACAGGCCCGGATTCATTACATTACCAACCTGCAGGCAGACCTGAACCTGTTCTTTGATCCCTTTGAGCCACAGCTCCCTGAGAACGGCTGCTTCTGCCAGCAGACCAAGGACACGCTGATTAGGTTCCAGTTCATCCGTGGTCTGCAAAAGAA
>DUQZ01000013.1 GCA_012837525.1 Clostridiales bacterium
ATCATGCTGTGGGGCGGCTGGCAACTGACACAATTGCCGGCGGAGGATGTGGTGACCCCGCTGGGGCCGGATCAATCCCTTTCTCCCTCCCAACAGGTGGAAATTTCTCCCCCGGCCTGGACGGCTACGCCCGTCATCACGGAAGTGCCGACGGACAGCCCGACGCCCACGCCTTCCCCCACACCAACGCCAAGCCCGACACCGACGCCAACACCAACCATCACGCCCTCGCCTACGCCGCTTATCCAGGCCTGGGGCGGCAACTACTTCCCGCAGGGCGCGGAGGATCTGTTTGAAACAGCGGAACTGAGCGCGGATAACAATGCCTACCAGGCGGTGTTTACGGACAGCGAGGGACATCAGGTAAGCTATACCGAATACAAGGGGCTGTATATCCCGCCCATGACGGATACCGCGAAGCCCTCCTATATCCGTTTGCAGCAGGGCGTCATCGCCTTTGTAACGGAGGACGACACCGGCGCCACTCTCACCTGGGACGCGGATGATCAGACGCTGCAGGTGAAGTCCTCGCAGGGCATGGATGCCGCTGTGGCGCTTGCCAACGCCATTGAAAAAATAAAATAATTTTTGACGCAACAATTCGTATGTCCTGATTGTCATCTAATATGTAACGCTGAGCAGCACTGGACGAACGCGTTAGTGCACGGATGGGAAGAGGATTTTTGATGGCTCCGCAAAGCTGAGGGAAGGAGGCGTAGCCGCAGTCCTACGCCGACAGATGAAGGCAACGCGGAGACGCAAAAAGACCTGCCCATCAAAGCATTAACAAGCGAGTCCTGTGCAAAAGAAAGGACATGACAAGACATGATGAAAAAATGGACAACAACCCTGCTCCTCTCCCTCCTGCTGCTGGCAGTCTGCCTGCCGCTGGCCCAGGCGGACGGCTACAGCAGCGCGCCGCCCAAGGAGGTTGTGGACCATATCCAGAAGAACTACGCCGCCTATACCCTGGAGGACTATGTCCTCATTGACGGCACCCCCAAGGGCGATTATGGCTTTGCCCTGGTCAAGAAGGACGCCTCCCGCGTGCTGCTGGGCTACCACCTGGAAAACGGCAAAATGACGTACTGGCTTAAAAACGCCGGCGCAGTGCCCCAGGGCGCGCCGACCGCCAGATTTATGCGCCATTGGGAAGGTAAGCTCATCAGCGAGGGCAATACCAAAAAGGCGTACACAGATAACCTGGGCTTTACCATCTCCCGCCTGGAACCAGATGCCGAGGAATACGTCTTGCAGCGCATCTCCTATCACTGGGAAAACGGCGGGTTCAAGCTGCAGACCTATATGGACCGGGAAGTGTACTGGTGCGAAGCCTATGTGCAGGAGAACAGGGTGTCCTTTTTCGACCTGGGCTATGGGAAGGACCTGGGCCATGTTTACGGCGTCATCCAGCGCGAGCTGCGCTATGTAAGTTTCCAAGCCCTGCCCAAGACCTACGAGGCCGCCAGAAAGAGCCTGACCTTGGCGCCCGAGATCCCCGCGGGTGAGCTGTCCGCCAACAAGATCAAGTTTACCGGCGGGCAGAAATTTCCCGTGTACTCCGGCCCCGGCACGCAGTACCTGCGCGCCGCAAACGGCAAGGCGCTGGTCTCCACCAATGCCTGGATCCAGGTGTTCGGGGAGGAAAATGGCTGGATCTTGATCCAGTATGATCTGGACAGCAAACACATGCGCATGGGCTATATCGAGGCCAAAGCCCTGCCCAAAAACGCGAAGGTCAACAGCCTGGCGCTTTACAACCAGGCGTATGAGTTGATTTCCCCCGTCACCTTAACGGATGACCCCCTCTTTTCCCAGAGCGCGCTGGCCAGCCTGCCGCAGGGGCAGCAGGTTCGCCGTCTGTCCGGCATGGGCAGCTGGGCCTATGTGGAAACCATGGTGGGCAACACCCCCGTGCGCGGCTTTGTGCCCCAGTCCAGCCTGTACATGCCGCCGCCCGCGCCCACGTCCACACCGCCCATCCCGGCAGGAAGCCTGTACAACGGCAGCTTTGGCTTTGCGGAATATCAGGGCACGGTAACCATCAGCCTGTCCGCTGACCAGACCCGCTATGACATCCGGGTCTATGTGCGGGAGCCCGCGGCCTGGAAGGCGAAGCAGGCGGGCACGGACTACCTGGTGGGTTACCAGCTCTACCAGAACAACCAGGCTTCCGCCCTGGCGCAGACCGCGCCCGATATGGGTGAGTTTTCTGTCTTTATGTTAAGCGCGCCCAGGGCACAAGGCGCCACCACCCTGGGTCTGGTGCCCATCTTTTCAAACAGCAACGCGAAGGTGGACGAGACCATCACGATCCCCCTGGAGTAAGAGGTAACGCCATGAAAAACCGTATTGTTTGTGTGGGCATCTGCCTGCTGCTCCTCTGTGTCCAGAGCGCATTCGCGTCTTCCAGCGATTTGGACCTGGCCTTTGTGGATGGCAAGGATGCCGGGCAGGCGCCGTTGTGGAACACCATGTCAAAGGATGCCCGGAGCCTGGGTGTTTATTACAACGGGACCATGGTCAAGCTTCTGTCCGGCCATACCGAGCCTGGATGGCAAAAGGTGCAGATTGGGGCGCTGATTGGATACATCAGGGCAGAGTTCTTGGCCGGTCCCGGTGACCACATCGATTTTACCATCAAGGAAGCCAGGATCAAGGTCCAAGGCCGGTCCTGGGTCAATGTGCGGGCCTTGCCCGATTTGAGGGCCAAGATTCTTCGCCGGGCCTATGCCGGTGACCCATACCTGATTTACGGCGAGGTGGACAACGGCTTTTGCTATATGGGCTACAACAATTTTCATGGCTTCATCAAGGCTGAATACCTGGAAGTGCTGCCCAAGCAAACCAGCAACCCCGCGCAGGAGACAGCGCGCCCTGAAATAAGCCAGGAGGGGACGGAACGGAATTCCCCCATGCAGGACAAGCTGGCCATTGTGAACAACCCCGATCCCAAAGACAGGTTGCATCTGAGAAAAAAGCCAACGGTTTCCTCTCAATCACTGGGAAAGTATTACAACGGCGTTGTTGTGACCATCCTGGAGGAATATAACAATGCTGAATAGATGAAAGTACGGATCGGAACGCTGGTTGGGTATATGCAGCGCAAATATTTGGAAACCGGCGCCGCTTCAGCCTCCGTTTTATCCGCCCGTCCCAGCGTGATGGTATCCAACAGCTCTGGCAAAGGGCTCCACCTGCGGGAATATCCCCGTATCAATTCAACATCATTGGGCTTGTTTGTGAATGGAACACAAGCGCTTGTACTTGGCATCACAGAGCAGTGGTATCACGTCCAAATTGGGGATGAATTCGGATTCATGTCAGCGCATGGGATAACACCCCGGCTGCAATACGACAGTTCAGTCGACGCCAAGCCCCAAAAGCCAAACACCATCGCAAAGAACGCCATCGTTACCAGCGAGGTTTACATGTATCAATACGATTCCGAGAATAGCCTTGAAGTCATCACCACTTTACCAACCGGGGAAGTTGTAACCGTCTTAAGCAGTGACAGCAACGGATGGAGCAAGGTTTCAAACGGGATACGTGTTGGATACGTCCTTACAAAGTACCTGAAGTTTAAGTAATCCCAAGCGCGCAGCGGACGGGTGTCTTTATTTTCATTGAAAACCAAGGGAAACAAAGGGGCCATCCCCTGTGTTGTATCAAAACCACCGGCTTAGCCGGTGGTATCAGACTGTAGACAAACTAATTCCTGGGGAGTTTGCCTGGCATCTTAATAGCCCGCGGCACGGATACCGCGGGCTCTATTTTGGTGCGTTCAGTATGATTAAATCTGCTCGAAGCGGCCGGTGAAGAAGCGCAGCTGCTTGGGTTCATAAGCCCACTTCAGGCCGCGGATGTCTTCCTTGTGCTTGTACAGCTTGATGATGGTGTCGGCCACCAGGTCCATGTGGCGGTAGGTGTACACGCGGCGCGGGATGGTGACGCGCACGGTTTCCAGCTTGGGCGCGTGGTCCTTACCGGTCACCTTGTCACGGCCGGCGGAGATGATGCCGCGCTCCATGGTGCGCACGCCGCCTTCCACATAGATGGCGGCCGCCAGCGCCTGGGCGGGGAACTGCGACTGATCCAGATGCGGGCAGAAGGCGCGCGCGTCCAGGAAGACCGCGTGGCCGCCCACGGGGCGGACGATGGGCACCCCGGCTTCCACCAGCCTGTCGGCCAGGTAGCGCACCTGCTTGACGCGGTGCTCGATATATTCCTCCTGCATGGCTTCCTTTAAGCCAATGGCCATGGCTTCCATGTCACGGCCGGCGATGCCGCCGTAGCTGGGCATGCCCTCAAACACCACGACCAACTCGCGCGCGGAAACAAACAGCTCCTCATCATTGACGCACAGGAAACCGCCGATGTTGGTGATGCAGTCCTTCTTGCCGGACATGGTGCAGCCGTCGGCATAGGAGAACTGCTCGCGCACGATGTCCTTGATGGACTTGTCGGCGAAGCCCTCCTCCTGCTCCTTGATAAAGTAGGCATTTTCGACGCAGCGGGTGGCGTCCATGAACACCTTGATGCCCTGTTTTTGGCAATAAGCATAGACTTCGCGCATGTTCTTCATGGACACGGGCTGGCCGCCGGCCAGGTTAACGGTGATGGCCAGGCAGACATAGGCCACCTGCTCCGCGCCCACTTCATCCACCAGCGCCTTGAGCTTGTTCAGGTCGATATCGCCCTTAAAGGGGATGTCCAGCTGCGCGTCGTGCGCCTCGTCCCGGATGATGTCCACAAAGATGCCGCCGTTGGCTTCCTGGTGGTAGCGGGTGGTGGTGAAATACATGTTGCCGGGAACATACTGGCCGGGCTTGATGGCGACACGGCTTAACAGGTTCTCCGCCCCGCGGCCCTGGTGGGTGGGCACCACATACTTAAAGCCAAACAGCTCCTGCACGGTGCTTTCCAGGTGTTTCCAGTTTTTGCTGCCCGCATAGGCTTCATCGCCCAGCATCATGCCGGCCCACTGCTTGTCGCTCATGGCGTTGGTGCCGGAGTCCGTCAGCAGGTCGATGTACACATCCTCGGAGTTGAGCAGGAAGGTATTGTAACCGGCTTCCTTGATGTACTCCAGGCGCTCCTCACGGGTGTTCATCTTGATGGTTTCCACCGTCTTGATGCGGTATGGTTCTGCGGGATACCGTGTGTCGAACATGTTTCCTCCTTGTGCCAAGCGGCGTCCGGTCTCAAGCCGGATTGTATTTTTAATGTTTTTACTATACGCCAATGCGCGGTGCTTGGCAAGCCTAAAAACGGTACAAGATATTTTTATTACAAGGAAAAGACCCTGAAGAAGCAGGGGCCTTGAAGATGGCTTATTTTAATTGAGTTTATCCCCTGTTGTAAGTCCGCTGGGTTTTTATCATCATGAGAATGCCTGTTATGAACCCTGCCTGCTAAAAATTTTTCCCCCAGGGCATTTCGTTGTCGTGCAGTCCGCAGCCGGGGCAGGTGCGGCCGGGGGTAAACATCGTGCCGCAATTGGGGCATTCCTCCTGGCCCAGGTAGCGTTTGCCGCGCTTCTCCTCCTTTTTGGTGGAGAACAGCACATCAAACAGGCTTTCCTCCTCGGTGCCGAAAAAGGTATCCCACAACGACTTTTTCTTGTTCATATTTGCATTATAAAGAAAAATCAGACCGGTTACAACGCCGGCCTGATTACAAAACACTCATATCTTACTTTTTGGCCCGGTTTATGCCCTTGGCGCGCTGCTCGTGGCTCAGTATGCGCTTGCGCATGCGCAGGGACTGGGGCGTGACCTCCAGCAGCTCGTCCTCATCGATGAACTCCATGCACTCCTCCAGCGTCATCGCGCGGGCGGACATCAGGCGCATGCTGTCCTCGGCCGCGGCGGCGTTGCGCGTGTTGGTGACATGCTTTTTGCGGCACACGTTCACCACAATATCACCCGGGCGGCTGGACTGTCCGCAGATCATCCCGGCGTAGACGGGCGTCTGGCTGCCGATGAAAAGGGCGCCCCGCTCCTGCGCGCCGTACAGGCCGTACTGCGTGCTCTCCCCGGTCTCAAAACACACCAGCGCGCCTACGTTGCGGCGGGGGATCTCGCCCCGGTAGGGCTCAAAGCCGTCAAAAACGGCGCTCATGATGCCCTCGCCGCGGGTGTCGGTCAAAAACTCGTTGCGGTAACCAAACAGGCCGCGGGAAGGGACGGAAAACTCCAGGCGCACGCGGTCCTGGCCGGTCATGGTTTTGAGGATGCCGCGGCGGCGGCCCAGCTTCTCAATCACCGCGCCCGCGGCGACGGAGGGCACGTCCGCGCGCAGCAGCTCGATGGGCTCCATCACCTGGCCGTCGATCTCCTGCAAGATGACCTCCGGCCGGGACACCTGGAACTCATAGCCCTGGCGGCGCATGGTTTCAATCAGGACGGACAGGTGCAATTCCCCCCTGCCCTTGACGATAAACTGATCGGGCGTTTCACCGTCCACCACGCGCAGGGAGACGTCCGTGTGCGTCTCCTTGTACAGCCGGGCGCGCAGGTGGCGGCTGGTGACATAGGTGCCTTCCCGGCCCGCGAAGGGGCTGTCGTTGACGGAGAAGGTCATGGACACCGTTGGCTCACCGATGGCTACAAAGGGCAGGGCCTCGGGCGTGTGCGCCTCGCATACGGTATCGCCGATGTTCAAATCCTCAAGACCAGAGAGGGCGATGATGTCCCCCGCGCTGACGCTTTCCGCGGGAAGGCGCTTGAGTCCGTCAAACACGGACAGCTCCGTCACCTTAAACACGTCCCGGACGCTGTCATCCAGCGCGTTCACGCGCACCAATTGCTCCTGGGTGTGCGCGCTGCCGCGGGTGACCCGGCCAATGCCGATGCGGCCCACATACTCGTTGTAGTCCACGGTGGAAATGAGCGTCTGGAAGGGGCCGTCCGGGAAGCACTCCGGCCCTGGGATATATGTTAGGATCGCTTCAAACAGCGGCGCCAAATCGGTGCCCGGCACATCAAGGTCGGTGGTTGCCGTGCCCTGGCGCGCGGATACGTACAGGATGGGCCGGTCCAGCGTCTCCTCCCCCGCGTCCAGGTCAATCAAAAGGTCCAGCAGCTCATCCACTACCTCGGCGCTGCGGGCGTCGGCGCGGTCCACCTTGTTGATAACCATGAGGACGGGCAGGTTTAAATCCAGCGCCTTGGATAACACAAAGCGCGTTTGCGGCATGGGGCCTTCAAAGGAGTCGGTCAACAGCAGCACGCCGTCCACCATCTTCAGCACGCGCTCCACCTCACCCGAAAAATCGGCATGGCCGGGGGTGTCCACGATGTTGATCTTGGTGTCGCCCCAGTGCACCGCGGTGTTCTTGGCCAGGATGGTAATGCCGCGCTCACGCTCAATATCGCCCGAGTCCATCACGCGCTCGCGCACCTGCTGGTTCTGGCGGAAGACGCCCGCCTGGCGCAGCATTTGATCCACCAGGGTGGTCTTGCCGTGGTCCACGTGGGCGATAATGGCTATATTTCGGATATCGTTGCGAATCATAAAATCCCTTCCTATCAATCGCCGGCTGGTTCTGCCAGCCCTGCGATTATAGAGCCAGCGCGCAAAACCTGTCAAGAACGGATACCAGAAAGTATAAATAAGGGGCTGCCCTGCGGCAGCCCCTCAGGTCGTCTATATCAGGATTAACGTTGGAAATACACGGTGGTATTGGCCACGGTGACCAAGGTCATCAGCATGGCGTTGAGGAAAGCCGCCGTCCACACATTGCCGTCGCGCTTGTACAAGGCGCGGGTGAAGATGGCCGCGATGATCAGCACCGGCACAAAGCCAAACAGCAGGATGCTGGACAGGCTCTGGGTGGGGAAGAGCGCGGTGCCCCTTATGAACAGAAGGCCGTAATGCGCGAGCAAATACAGGATGATGCCGCCGGCGTTGAGCAGGATGGCCCGGAAATAGCCGCGGACGCCCTGGCATTTGACGGTGTTGGTGTTGATGATGATGCTGACGCCGGAGAGGAAGTAGAACACAAAGAAGAAGGGCAAATAGCGCAGGAAGACCGGCAGGATGCTGCCTGGTTCAAAGGTTTTGAAGGCAAACACCCACAGGCGGAAGTCTGTCACAAACAGGCCGTCCACCAGGAAGACCAGGCCATAGCCCAAAGCGAAGGCGATGAGCGCGGTGACAAAGCCAGCCAGGATGGCAACCGGGCTGACCCTGACGCCGTAGTTTTTACAGCGCACGCCCTGCTTGCGCAGGAACAGCAGGTAGACGACCACCATCATCACCAGGGACAACAGGCCGCTGATGAGCGCCCAGTACACGATGGCGTTGGTGGTGGGCGCCGGGAAGGTGGGGCTGTCGGCGAAGGTTTTGAAGTGCAGCAGGTAAAACAGCGCGCCGCCGGCAATCACCAGCAACAAGCCGGGGGCCATGCCCCTGCCTTCCTTCTTCTGCGCCTGGCTCATAATTGCCAGCGCCAGGCTGCCAGCCGCGATGGCCGCGCTGACCCACTTGAAGACGGTGAGGAAGGTGCCGTCCAGCTTCTTGTCCATCACCGCCGGGAAGATGATGGCCGGCAGCAGGATACCAAGGACCAGCAGCAGCGCGCGCAGCGGGTTGAAGGGCGCGTCAGCAAGCGGCTCCAGGCGTTCTGTTTTGGCAAGCTTCAGGAAAGGCAGCCGGCGCATCAGGCTGATGAGCGGGATGAACATCAGCACAAAGCCAATGAGGGCAATAAACTCTGCCAGCTCCTTCCAGATCCAGGTTTGCTGGGTGGCGGGCTGCGGGCTTAGCTGCGCCTGGTAATCCGCGAACGCGGTCTGGTAGAATTCCACCGTGTGCGCGGTTGATTTTGTGGAGAAATGGTTCCAGGGGTGGATCTCATAAGGCTGGTATATGATACGCTTTCCGCCGTCTGGCGTGTCATACCAGGTATCGGCGCTGGGCGCATCCTGCTGCAGGAAGGCCTGGGCGCTGGCGGTGGCCACATAGTTCTTTTTGCGCACCGTGCCTGCCGGGTCGCCCTCGGCGTTGAAGAAGAACTCGTCAAACTGGGCGGCCAGCATGCCCAGGGTGCGGCCGCCGGCGTTTTGCGCGATCACCTCCGCGCCGATGCCCGGCATAATGCCCACCGCGCCCAGCATCTCCGTCCACTGGTAGTCCGACCCATGGGTCATCCCCGCCGCAATTTTGCGGATGCCGGTCTCGTTATAATCCTGCTCATCCAGGAAGATGGCGGTGGTTGTGGAAAAACCGCCCATGGAGTGGCCGGTCACACCGATAATGCCGTTGCCCGCTTCATCCTTGAGTACATATGGCTGCTCATAGAAATACTGCACCGCGTCATAGATGGAGGTGGGCCAGAAGGCGAAGAAATTGCCGCCTTTGCCCTCATTGAGCGCGGAGTGGCCGTGGTCGTACATGTCCAGCGCCAGCACCGCAAAGCCGCGCTTGCTCAGCTCAATGGCGTTGGCGTCCTGCATCTCGCCCGAGTTGAGGTAGCCGTGCGTGAGTACGACGCCGGGGCGCGGGTCATCCCCCACGGGGCGGTACAAAAGGCCGGACAGCGTGCCCTTGTCGGTATCAAAATACACGCGCTCCACCTTGACCTTGTTGAAAGCCCCGTTGAAGCCATGGGCCAGCCAGCTGAAGCCCAGCACAATCACCAGGGCAATCACAAGCCAGGATACCTGTTTTTTGAGTTTGGAATCCATAAAAGCCTCCTTGCTATTTGTCCGGCCAGCGCCAACACAGGTTTGTTCCAATTTGTACCAACTCATGTCTTTCCCGGCCGGATTTTTGCGTTTTATTGCATAAACGCAGTATATCACCGCGCGCGGGCTTTGTCATTCTGAAACAGGAAAAGGGCAGGGTGATGAATGCATCAACTTGCCCAGTTTTGAAAAAGGTGGTAAAACGGCTTCTACTTGCGCTTGATTAGGTCCTGCGCCACCTGGACGATGTGTTCCTTGGTCAGGCCAAAGCGCTGCTGCAGGTAGTCCTGCGGGCCAACCTCGCCGTACTCGTCCTCCACCGCGACACAGGCCGCCGGCGTGGGATGGTGGAAGGCCAGGGCCTCACACACCGCGGCGTAGAGGCCGCCAATCTTGTTGTGGTTCTCTGCCACCAGCACAGCGCCGGTCTTTTTGGCGCTGTGAAGCAGGCCTTCTACATCCAGCGGCTTGATGGTGAACATGTCCAGCACCTCGGCATGGATGCCCTGCTCTGAAAGGATGCGGGCAGCCTGCAACGCCTCATGCACCATGATACCGCAGGCGATGATGGTGAGGTCACTGCCCTCCCGCAGACGGATGGATTTGCCCACCTCAAACGCGCTGCCCTCGTCATAGACCTTGGCGTTTTGCTTGCGGCCCACGCGGATATACTTGACGCCCGGCCGCTCAATGAGCTGCGGCAGCAGGGTTTTAAACATCACGGTATCGGTGATGTCCAGGATGGTGGCCGTCGGAATGGCGCGGTAGAGCGCCACATCCTCAAAGGGCATGTGAGTGCCGCCGTTGAAGGCCGCGCACACGCCGGGGTCGGTGCCGATGACGGTGATGTCATTGCCGGCATAGCCCGCGGACAGGAAGACCTGGTCAAAGCTGCGGCGGGAGGCGAAGGGACCGAAGGTGTGGGCGATGGGTTTGAACCCGCTGGCGGCCAGGCCGCCCGCCACGCCCATCATGTTGGCCTCCGACACCCCCATGTTGATGGCGCGGTCCGGGTGCTCCTGGTGGTATTTGTAGGTCCCGATGGTGCTCATCAAATCAGCGTCCACGTAGATCACATCCGGGTCGCTCTCCAGCAGGCGGATGATGGTTTGGCCGATCACATCCTTGAACGTGCGGGGATCCAGGGAACCGTCGTATACAATCTTAGGCATCAAAAACACCTCCGTCCATCGCCGCGATCTGATCGCGCAAAATTTGCACCCAACCCTGGATGACCTCGGGCTTGGGGGTCATGGAGTGGTTGCTGAAGGTGTCCTCCACCTCCTTGATGCCAGCGCCCTTGATGGTGTCCAGCACAATGGCGTGCGGCCTGCCCTTGACCTCTTCACAGGCCTGTATCGCGCGCAGCACTTCTTCCACGCTGTTGCCCTTGACCTGCTGGGTGTGGAAGCCAAAGGCCTCCATCTTGGCGGCGAAGCTTTGCGGGTCGTTGATGTCAGCCACAAAGCCGTCCAGCTGTTTTTTGTTCCAGTCAATCAGCACGGTGAGGTTGTCCAGCTTCTGGGCCGCCGCGAACATGAAGGCTTCCCAGGGCTGCCCTTCGTTGAGTTCCCCGTCGCCGACAATCAGGTACATGCGGCTGTCCCGTCCCTTGAGCCGGTCCCCCAGCGCCATGCCCACCGCCAGCGAGGTGCCCTGGCCCAGGGAGCCGGTGGTCATGTCCACGCCCGGTGTCTTTTTGCGGTCGCAGTGGCTGGGGAAATTGGTGCCCGGCTGGTTGAGCGTCAAGATGTCCTCGTAGGGGAAGTAGCCTTTGAGCGCCAGCGCCGCGTAGACGGCTGGGCCTGCATGGCCCTTTGAGCACACCATCTTGTCCCGCTCCGGCCACTTGGGGTTGTTTGGATCCACCCGCAAAATGGCGCCGTACAGCACAGCCAAGGTATCCGCCACGCTGAGCGAGCCGCCAACGTGGCCAAAACCGCGGGCCTGGATGGCCTCCATCGCGCCCAGGCGAATCTGTGCCGCCAGTTTCTTGAGCGCGTTTACATTGTTTGTCATCACATCCTCCTTGTTGTCACTGTGCTGGCGCTTCACCCTTCACGCGGGGCAGGGTGGACCCGCCATAGGGCATGGCCAGTACAGTCGCTGATTGACCCAATTTCAAAAACGCGTGGTCCAGCGCCTGCTGCACCGTGGCAAACGGCGTCAAAAAGCAGCTGCGTACCAGCACGTCGTCCATGTCGCTTACCAGGTAGATGTCCGCGTTTTGCAGCACCAACGCGATGGCCGCGGCCTTGTGCCCGCCCAGTTCAAACTGGCGCGTGACACGGTCGATCAAGTCCTGGGGCGTCTTTGCCTCCTTCACCCAGCGGGCGAAGGTGTCATCCCCCAGCCCTTCGGCGCAGGAGCCCGCGACGATGATGATGCCGCCCGGTTTGACGGCGTGCTTGGCGTTGTCCAGCGCCTTTTGCGTCTGGTAGAGGTTTAAATCCTTGGGCGCGCCGCCCTGGGAGACAATGACGATGTCCGCGCGCTGGTCAATCTCTTTTAAATAAAACGCGTCCAGAAACCGGCAGCCCTCCCGGTGGGCTAGGACGCTGTCGCCCGCCACCGCCTTCACGATACGCTTGTGCTCATCCAGCACCACATTGAGGATGAAATCCACACCGCAGACCGCGGCGCCTTCCTCAATGTCCTCCCGGATGGGGTTGCCGGAAAGCCGGCCCGCGCAGGCATCCGGCTGCACCATCATCTGGTGGTTGCGCTCGATGGCCTCCTTGGTGGATACGCCCGGCATGATGGCCTTGCCGCCGCCGGAGTAGCCGGCGAAGTAATGGTACTCGATATTGCCCAGGCAGATGCGCCGGTCGGCCTGCGCCACGTGGCGGTCAATATCAATGGGCGTGCCGGCCTTGGTATAGCCCATGTGAATGACATCCTCCTGGCTGGAATCCACACAGCGGATTTTGTCAAAGGCATAATCCCCCACCAGCTTGCGCTGCTCCTCCTTGGTGTGCGCGCGGTGAATGCCCAGGCCAAACACCAGGGTGATGTCCTTTAAGTCTACCCCCGCTTTTTCCAATTCCTCAAGCAGAGCGGGCATGACGGTGTGGGTGGGCATGGGCCGGGTGATGTCGCTGGTGATGATGGCAATTTTCTCCCCCGGTTTCACGATGTCCTTTAACCTGGGGCTGCCAATGGGCGACTTCAGCGCCCGGCGGACTTCCTCCTCACCAGTTAGGCCCAGCGTGACCTCGTTGTGCGTCAGGACACCCAGCAAGTTTTGCTCCGGCACCTTGACCGTGTCCACACGGTTTCCGATCGCGAATGCTATGTTCATAGGGTTTCCTCGCCAAAGGCTTTCGCCGCGTGACGCAGCGCCTTCACCACCGGCAATTCCTCCCCGGTAAGGAAGCGGATCAGCGCCCCGCCACCGGTGCAGATATAGCTGATGGACGCGGTTTTCTGGTATTTGCTTGTGGCCGTGATGCTGTCCCCGCCGCCCACGACGGTGTGGGCCTTCGTGTCGCCCAGGGCGTCCCACACAATGCGGGTGCCCAATTCCGTCTGCTCCTGCTCAAACACGCCCATGGGGCCGTTGACAAAGACGGTGCTTGCCGCGCGGATGATATCGGCATAGGTTCTGGCGGTTTGCTCGCCAATGTCCAGCGCCGCAGCGTCTTCCGGCAGATCCTTCGGCGCCGCTTCGTGCCTGCGCCCGCCTTCAAGATAGGCCAGGGTGTCCGGCAGCACCAGCTTGCCGCTGTGCTTTGAAAGCAGGTCTTTCGCGGTTTGCACCATCTCATCCAGGCCCAGTTTGCGCAGGGTGTCCTCACTGCCGCTGCCGATTGGCTCCCCCTTGGCTTTGAGCAGAATATTGGCTACCAACCCGCCGGTCAACACCTGGTCCGCAGCACCACTTGACAGCACACTGTCCATCATCCCAAAGGCATCGGCCACCTTGGCACCGCCCAGCACAAACACGCAGGGGCGCTCTGGCTGCGCCATCAATTCTGAGATGACCACGTACTCCCGCTCAAACAGGCGGCCCATCATGGAGGGCAGCACCTGCTCAAACCCGCACAGGCTGGGCTGGTCGCGGTGCGCTGCCGCGAAGGCGTCACACACGTAGTAGTCCATGAGCGGCGAAAGTTTGCTCACCACCTGGGTCTGTGCCTGCTCCTCATGCGTCAGGCGCAGTTTCATTTCAAACAGCGTCTGCTCCTCCGCGCAAAAGCGCACGTTGTCCAGCAGCAGGATCTCACCAGGTGTCAGCGCCTTGATCTGCGCCCTGGCAGCGGGGCCGCACACATCGTCCACAAAGCGCACGGGGCGGCCCAGCAGATTGCTGAGCACCTCCGCGTGCGGCTGTGTGGTGTAGTAATTGTTGTACTCAATGTCCGAGCCCTGGTGCGCCAGCAGCACCAGTTTGGCGCCGCGCTCTGCCAATTCGCGAATGGTGGGCAAACTGGCCTCTATGCGGGCGGTGGATTTCAGCGTGCCCGTTTTGCGGTCAATGGGCTGGTTGATGTCTACCCGGCACAGCACCGTCTTGCCCGACACATCATAGGTGTCCAGGGTGTTGATGCCAAAGCGCTTCACTTTTTGAACCTGCCGATGCGCAGGTATTCGTTGGTTTTGGCGGTACCTTCCTCGCGGGTGGCCTGCGTTTTCATAGCCGCGCGCACCGCGTCCAGGGTTTCGGGGATGGTGACCGCCTCCTGTGGGATGTTGATGGCAAACATGATGTCATCGCCTGATTCCACCACGCTGTCCTTCCACAGGGCGATCTCATACATGTCCCCGCGGCGGCCGCCCAGGTCCCGCGCGTAGCGGAACAAGCTGGCGTTGCCCAGGAAGCCCTCGTCGATGGAGACCACGCGGATGCGGGGATGCGCCTCAAACACCTCCAGCGCCTGATCCTTGGTGATCTTGCCGTTTTTGCCGGAGGCCAGCACCGTGATGATGTGCCCATGGGTGACCGGGGTGTGCACCAGGATGCCGGTCGCCTCCACGTGGGGCATGATGGTCATCAAGTCCACCGCCTGGTGGCTGGGCGCCTTTTCCATCTGCAGCGCGTTGGTGAGCCCGCGGTGATAATCGCCCGGGTCCGCCACGCGGCGGATGATGGTGATGGCCACCTTCTTCAGGCCAAAGGCGCGGTCCAGCGCGTCCACCGCGCGGATGAGGCCGGTCGTGTTGCAGCTGGTCAATTTCAGGTAATCCACACCCAAGCCCGCCTCATAATTGGCGTACCCGTGGAAGAAGACATCGGCCACAGAGTTTTTCTCCCCGCCCTGGAAGACCGCCTTTTTGTTATATTTCTCATACACCAGTTTGTTCTTGGCGCCAACGCCGCCGGGCGCTGAATCCAGCACGATGTCGGCTTTTTGCACCAGGTCCTCAAAGCTGCCGGCGACCGGGATGCCCAGCGCGTCAAACTGCGCCTTATCGGCCCCGTCCACCAGATACAGCGGGTAGGTGATGCCGTTTGCGCCCTGCATGTCGTTTTCATACAGCGCGCGGATGGCCAGCGTGGGCGCGATGTCCGCGATGCCGACCAGTTCCATATCGCCTTGCAGGGCCACGCCGTCCGCCAGCCGCTGGCCAATGACGCCATACCCGGCAACCGCTACTTTAATTTTACTCATGTCAAACTCCTTAATAATCAGTTATTAAACGCAGGGAATTAACCCTGGCTTAGTCCTGCACCTTGACAGGCGCGCCGCCCTGCTCATAGCTTTTTTGGGCCGCGATGGCAATCTTCACCGGCTGCAGGCCGTCAAAAGCGCCCACTTCCACCTCTGTGCCGTTTAGGCAGGCGTCCACAAAGCTGCGGGTTTCCTCCACAAAGGCTTCGTTGTAACGCTCCAGGAAGAACCACAGGGGTTTTTCCATGGTGACGGATGCCGCCGTATAATGCACCGTGTTGTTGGCCCGCTCGTTATCCGCGGTGATGCAGCCCTTGGAACCAAACACCTCAATGCGCTGGTCGTAGCCGTACACCGCCTGGCGGCTGTTGTCTATCACGCCCAGAGCGCCGTTTTTGAAGCGCAGCGAAATGATGCAGGTATCCACATCCCCTTCCTTGATGATGTCGGGGTTGACCAGGCCCGCGCCAAAGACGGAGACTTCCTCCACTTCGCTGCCGGTCAAATAGCGCACCATGTCAAAATCGTGGATGGTCATGTCCATGAAGATGCCGCCGGAGCTTTTGACATAGCTCAGCGGGGGCGCTTCCGGGTCGCGGGATGTCACCTTGACGATGTGCACATCCCCCACGCCGCCGTCCTGGACAATTTTGCGCACGTGCTTGAAGTTGCGGTCAAACCGGCGGTTAAAGCCCACCTGGTACTTGACGCCCGCCTTCTTGACCTCCGCCAGCACCTCTTCAATCCTGCCCAGGTCGTGGTCAATGGGCTTTTCGCAGAAGATGTGCTTGCCGGCCTTGGCCGCAGCGATAGAGATGGGGTAGTGCATATCGGTGGAGGCGCAGATGAACACCGCGTCCACTTCGGGGTCTGTGAGCAGCTGGTTGTAATCATCAAAAACCTTGGTAACGCCGTGCTTATTGGCAAGGTCCTTCGCGGCCTGCAGGTTGACATCCGACACCGCCTCCAGTTTAGCGCCCGGCACCCGGTTGACCAGGTTGTCCGCGTGCAGCTTGCCGATGCGCCCAGCGCCGATGACACCGATTCGTAATTGCTTGTCCATTGTTCTCTCCTTTAATATTGTCTGGCCTTTTTGACCTGGTTTTCATGATGTTCATACGCCTTGCGGTTGGCTTCCTTTTGCGCCACTGCCACCGAGCCCACGCGCCACCAGGCGTCATAGCCGTCGGTCATGGACTTGGGGATGACCTTGATGTCAAACAGCACGGGCTGGTCCTTGACCGTGAGGGCATCCTGTACCGCCGCCTCCAGTTCATCCAGCGTGCGGATGGTATAGGCGCGGGTGCCGTAGCCGCGCGCGATGGCGGCATAGTCCACGTGCAGGAAATCCCCGTCGTGCTTGCCATCCGCCCCGCGGAAGCGCAGTTCGGTGCACAGGCTGTCATTGCCCTGATCCACCTGCAGGTTGTTGATGCAGCCGTAGCTTGCGTTGTCAAACAGGCAGATATTGATCTTGAGCCGCTCCTGCACCGCCAGCAGCAACTCGGAGTGCAGCATCACGAAGCTGCCGTCCCCCACCATGGAGTAGACCTCCTTGTCGCCCACAGCCAGCTTCTGGCCCACCGCGCCGCAGATCTCATAGCCCATGCAGGAGTAGCCGTACTCCATGTTGTAGCTGTCCGGGGTCTTAGGCCGCCACATGCGCTGCATGTCCCCCGGCAGGCTGCCGGAGGAGCCGATGACCACCGCGTCTGTTGGAATTAAGTGGTTGATTTTGCCCAGCGCCGCTGTTTGTGTAAGCACGCTGTCCAAATCCTGCGCGAACTTCTGCGCCGAATCGGCGTTGGCGTCGTTGATCAGCGGCGGCTGCCCCTGGCCATAGGACATGCCATCCAGGCGCGCCAGCTCCGTAAGCCACCTGTCCTTTGCCTGCTTGATCTCATCCTGGTATCCCGTATTGTAATCATCCAGCGCGCCCTTGAGCGCAACGAGCGCTTCCCGGGCATCCGAGAGCACCGGAACGCCGTCAAACTTGATGGCCTGGGCGGGTGACATGGTGATGTTGACAAACCGCGCCTCCTGGTCAAACAGGGATTTGGAGGCGGTGGTGAAATCGGTATAGCGGGTGCCCACACCGATAATCAGGTCCGCCTGCGCGGCAATCTCATTGGCGGCGGCGCAGCCTGTGACCCCGATGCCGCCCAGGTTGAGCGGATGATCCCACACAACGGCGGACTTGCCCGCCTGGGTCTCCCCAAAGGGAATGCCAAAGGCTTCCGCGAAATCACGGAAGGCGTCATGGGCCTCGGAATAGCGCACGCCCCCGCCGCAAATTAAGAGCGGTTTTTTGGCGCTGCGGATGGCGTCCGCGGCCTGCTTGATGGCATACGCCGTTGGCGGCCTGCGCTCCAGCACATGGACGCGCTTTGTAAAGAAGCTTTCCGGGTAATCATAGGCCTCGCCTTCCACATCCTGGGGCAGGGCAACGCAGACAGCGCCGGTATCCGCCGGGTCAGTCAGCACGCGCATGGCGTTGAGCATGGCGCTCATGAGCTGCTCCGGCCGCTGGACGCGGTCAAAATAGCGGCAGACGGCGCGGAAGGCGTCATTGGTGGTGGTGCCCGCGTCGTGGATGTGCTCGATTTGCTGCAGCACAGGGTCAGGCTGGCGGCAGGCGTAGGTATCGCCGGGCAGCACCAGCAGGGGGATGTTGTTGGCTGTGGCGGTGGCGCAGGCGGTGACCATGTTGGCAGCGCCAGGCCCGACGGAGGAGGTGGCGGCGAAGATTTGCTTGCGCTTCATCTGCTTGGCGAAAGCGACCGCGGCGTGCGCCATGCCCTGCTCGTTTTTGCCCTGGTAGATCTCAAGCCGTTTGCGCTCCTGCAGCAGCGCCTGCCCCAGGCCAACCACATTGCCGTGGCCGGGCAGCATGAACACGCCGCGCACAAAGGGCTGCTCCTGATTGTCCCAGGCCAGGTACTGGTTCTCCAAAAAACGCACCAAGGCCTGGGCCATGGTTAATCTGACTGTTTTCATTCTCTTGCCTCCGGGTTGAAGATATGGTCATTGGCGTCGGGCTGCCACAGCCACTCGTACCCAGGGTCATCAATGCGGGTCTTGCGCCAGGGCTCTCCATCCAGGTGGCGGATGCCCCACACATAGCACTGGCAGTAGCCAGGCGCGGAGGTTTGGGAGTGGAAGCCGTCCAGGATGACCGTTAAGCCGTTGTGGCGGGAGGTATGCACCTCCCCGTTGGCAAAGCTGGCGCCAAAGCCGTTGGGGTAGTCAAAGCGGTGGAAATACACCTCCGGCTGCGGATGGTGGTGGGGCGGGTAGCTGGACCATTTGCCGGGGAAGTTGAGCACCTCGCCCAACACCATGTTGCTATAGGGCGCGGATTCATAATCATAAAAGGTTTTGATGTTGCGGCGCATCGCCCCCAGCAGCTCGCCCTTGTTGCCCGCTTCCTGCACCATGACATCCTTTGGCGTAAACAGCCTGGGCTCGTAGTCCCGCTTGTTGTGCGCGGCCTGGTGGTACAGTTCCGCGTGCGTAAGCGCCTTGACCTTGACCGGTGTGCCCTTTGGCACCAGCAGGCAATAGCCTTCATCCACAAAGGGGTTCTTACGCTGGGCGGTTTGATGCCGCTCCCCCCAGAAAAATTCCACCTGCCCTTCGAACAAAAGCAGCGACACTTCCTTGTCCGCCTCCAGGCAGGACCATTCCTGCCCGGGTTCCAACACCAATAACCCCACATCCATGTTGACCTCGGGGTTGTTTTCACAGGTGAGGTAGGCGTTGTAGCCGGGCTTGATTTGAGGTTGCAGATAGGCCACGTCGTCCTCCTTACAAGCCCGCGTGCTCGCGGATAAAGCGGCGCGCCTTGATGGCGTACTCAAGCGGGTTGGCACGTGCGGGGTCCTGCTCGGCCTCTACCAGCAGCCAGCCCTCATAGCCGGCCTTGGACAGTTTTTCAAAGATGGGGTCAAAATCCACACAGCCATCGCCCGGCACGGTGAAAGCGCCTTTGCGCACGGCCTTCAAAAAGCTCCAGCCTTCGGGCTTCACCCTGTTCACCACCGCGCGGCGCATGTCCTTTAAGTGCACATGGCCCACCCGGTCGGCGTATTTTTCAAGCATGGTCAGCGGGCTTTCACCGGCGAAGGTAAAATGGCCCGTATCATAGCACAGCCAGACATAAGCCGGGTCGGTATTGGCCAGCATCCGATCGGTCTCCTCCGCGGTTTGCACTACGGTGCCCATGTGGTGGTGGAAGCACAGCTTAAAGCCACGCTCCTTCGCCGCCTTGCCCAGCTTGTTGAGCCCTTCGCAGAAGGTGTCCCACTCCGCATCCGTCATCACATGCTTGGCGTCGCCCAAAACAGGGGTATCCACCTGCCCCTGGATGGAGTAGCTTTGCTCGGACACGTTGATCCGGTTGGCGCCCACAGCGGCCAGGAAATCCAGCTCCTTCAAAAACTCCGCCTCTACCTCTTCATAAGGCTTGGTCAGCAGAAAGCTTGAAAACCAGCGCGAGGCTACGCGCATGCCGCGCAGGTCCAGCTCCCGCTTGAGCTCCCCGGGGTCTGTTGGGTACTTGTTGCCGATCTCCGTGCCGGTGAAGCCGGCCAGCGCCATTTCGCTGACGGTCTGGCGGAAGGTGTTCTCCGCCCCCAATTCGGGCATGTCGTCATTGCACCAGCCGATGGGCGCGATGCCCAGAAATACCTTTTCCTGATTGAACAAGTGTTTGTCCTCCTTGTTATAGTGTCGCGAGTTTGCGAGCGCGGGCTTCCACCTTGCCGCGGGTGACGTCAATGGTGACCGCCAGGATGATGACGGAGCCAATGACGATGTACTGGATGTCGTTGCCGGCGCTGAACAGGTTGAGCCCGTTGCGGATGGTGGAAATCAGCAGCGCGCCCAGCATGGTGCCCCAGATGGTGCCCTTGCCGCCGCGGAAGGATGCCCCGCCGATGATGCAGGCGGCGATGGCGTCGGTATCATAGGTGGCGGCAGAGGCCGTGTTGGCGGTGTTCAGCCGCCCGGCCAGCACCACACCCGCGATGCCGCACATCAAGCCCGAGATGGTGTACACCACCGTGAGCACGTTTTTGGAGCGGATGCCCGACATCCTGGCGGCCTCCGGGTTGCCGCCCACGCAGTAAATTTGCCGGCCAAGAGCAGTATGGTTGAGAAACACATGAAACGCAAGGTATACCAGCAGCACCAGAATAAAGCTGGCCGGGAAGCCCTCCAGCAGCTTGACGCCAAAGATGTTGACATCAAAAGTGCTGCGCCCAATCCACAGCACATCGTCAATGCCCTTGTTTGTAAAGCCGATGGTCTTGGATGATGTGATCAAAAGGGCTAAGCCCCACAAGACATTTTTCATCCCCAGGGTGGAGACAAAGGGGTGCGGCAAGTCCAGCCTGGTGAGCAGCGTGCCGTTCATGAAGCCCGCGAAAGTGGATACCAAAATCGCCGCGGGGATTAAAATCCACGCGCTGGTGATGCCAAAGTTTTGCATCAGCACGCCGATGGTGCAGGTGGCCAGAATGGCGTTGTAGCCCACGGACAAATCAATGCCGGCGGTTATGAGCGCCAGCAGCATCCCGCTGCCGATTAAGCAGTTGACCGCGGTTTGCTTTAAAATGTTCATCTGGTTGGCCATGCTGATGAAGCGGCCCGGACGGGTGAAGGCGAAGATGACATACAGCAGCGCCAACACCATCAACGGGCCCAGTTTCATGAGCAGATCACCCAGGTTGCTTTTTTTCTTGGCAATGGGCTGTGTCATGCGATTTCTCCTCCCCAGGCTGCTTTCATAATATCATGCTGGTTAAAATGGTCACTGTCCCGCGCGATCTCCGCCATCACGCGGCCTTCGCGCATCACGATCACCCGGTCCGCCATGCCCAGCACCTCCGGCAGTTCGGAGGACACCATAATCAGGCACTTGCCCTCCTTGACCAGGCGGTTCATCACGTTGTAGACCTCGATCTTGGCGCCCACATCAATGCCGCGGGTGGGCTCATCAAAAATAAAAATATCCGCGTCGCAATTGGTCCATTTGCCGATGACAACCTTTTGCTGGTTGCCGCCGGACAACTGCACCACCACCTCGTTGATGCTGGGGGTTTTGATGCGCAGAGTGCGCACGTTGTCCTCGCTCACCTGGCGGATGTGGTGATGGTTCAAAAGTGGCCCGCGGCGGTATTTCTTCATGTTGGCCATGGTGAGGTTTTGCCGCACAGGCAGGGACAGCACCAGGCCCTGGCCCTTGCGGTCCTCGGTCAAAAAGGCGATGCCCCGGCGGATGGCCTCCCCCGGGTTTTTGATGTTGACCTTCTCGCCCTTGATGTACAAGTCCCCGCTGTCCAGCTTGTCCGCGCCAAACACAGCGCGCATGGTCTCGGTGCGGCCGGCGCCCACCAGGCCCGCGAAGGCCAGCACCTCGCCGCTGTAGGCTTCAAAGCTGACATCCCGGAGCACCCCTGCCTGGTTGAGCCCAACGGCTTTCAAGTAGCAGCTGCCCTTCACCCCGAATTCCTTGGGGTACTGGTTGTCCAGGCTGCGGCCGACCATGCCCTGGATCAGTTTGTCCTCATCAAGGTTTGTGATGTCGTCCGTCAATACATGCTCCCCGTCCCGCATCACGGTGACGCGGTCGCACAATTCAAACAGCTCATCCAGTTTGTGGGAGACGAACAGGATGGCGATGCCGCGGTCCCTAAGCCTGCGCACCGTATCCATCAGGTGCTTGACCTCCTGCTCGCCCAGGGAGCTGGTGGGCTCGTCCATGATGATCAGCCGGGCGTCCTGGGTGACCGCCTTGGCGATCTCCACCATCTGCTGCAGGCCGATGCCCAGCTTGCCGCACTCCATTTTGGTATTGATTTCCGCGTGGCCCAGGGTGCTCAGCGCCTCGTGGGCGATGCGGTGCATCTGGGGGTAATCCAACAGCCCAAAGCGGTTTGTCGGCCTGCGGCCCATGAACACATTGTCCACCACGGGTAGCATGGGGACGATGTTCAGCTCCTGATAGACACAGGCGATGCCCGCTTCCATGGCCTGAACCGGGTTGCGGAAATTGACGCGCGCCCCATCTACATAGATTTCGCCTTCCTCAGGGATATGAATGCCTGTGAGCACCTTGATCAAGGTGGACTTGCCCGCCCCGTTTTCCCCAACCAGGCCATGGATTTCGCCGGGCTTGATCTGGATGTGCATGTCGCGCATCGCCACCACACCCGGGAACTTCTTGGTTACGTGTTTAAGCTCTACTACATATTCGGCCATCCATTTACCTCAACCGTCATTTGCAGGCCTTTCACAATGTGTCTAAAACGCCGGCAAGAGCCCTATGTGGGCTCTTGCCGGTTTTTGTCACTTATTTAGCCAGGTATTCTTCGAAATTGTCCTTGTTGATGATGACTGTATCAACCACCACGTTGTCTTCCACCGCCTCGCCCTTTAAGGCCTTCAGCGCGGTTTCAACGGACAGGTAGCCCATCAGTTTGGGCTGCTGGGCAACGGTACCGGCCAGGTCGCCGGACGCGATCAGTTCCACAGCGGACTGGTTGCCGTCAAAGCCCATGATGGTGACGCCTTCGCGGCCAGCCGCCTTCACAGCGTTGAGCGCGCCGATGGCAGTGTCGTCGTTGTGGCACAGCACCAGGTTGATCTCCGGGTTGGCGACCAGCTGGTCTTCCATGACCTTGGTGGCGCCGTCGGTGGTGTTATTGCCGGACAGCATGGCTACGGCTTCCAGGCCGGCCTCTGCCAGCGCCTGCTCGTAACCGGCCTTGCGCAGGTTGGAGGTGTTGTCGCCTTCCTGGCCGTAGATGATGAGGGCTTTGGTGTTTTCTTTCCCGACCAGTTCAATGCCGTACACACCGCCAGAGTGGGCCGCGACCTGGTTGGAGGTGCCAACGAAGGACACCTTCTTCTCATAGGGCGCGTCGGTATCACAGAAGATGACCAGGCCTTCGTAGCCTGTGTTGTTGATGGCGCCGATGACGGCGTCGCCGTCCAGAGGCGCGATGATGATGGCGTCCGGTTTGGCTGCCATCTGGGTTTCCAGCTGCTGCACCTGCTCGGCGATTTCGGTTTCCGCGGCAGGGCCTTGCACATCGATGGTCAGCCCGAATTCGGCCGCTGCCTCATCGATGCCGCTTTTCACCGTCTGCCAGTATTCACTGGAGAGGGTCTTCAGGTTGACAACGATGGTGTAGTTTGGCGTTTCCGCCAGGACAGTCGTCAGGGAAAGAAGGAGGGCGAAGGTCAACAGGGTTGCCAAGAGTTTCCGCATTGGTAATACCTCCTGATATATTATTGTGTGGAATGTCTCCACATCAACATCTTTGTCCGTCTCGTCTGATGATTCACTCAGACCGCTGTCATCTATGCTATAACGAATCAAGGGGTCTGTCAAGGCGAACCACGCCTTGAATACAGGGTGCAAAAAACCCAGAAACACTTGTGGTTTCTGGGTTTTTGGGATTGTGGTTTGATACAGGGCTGTGTGAAATCTCTCAGGCCTCAAACTCCTCCATAGGTTCGATTTCGTTGAGGATGAGCCCGGGGTTTTTCTCCTCCGCCAGACGGATGGACCAGTCGTTTTCAAAAAAGAGCACGGGTTTGCCCTGGGCGTCCACGCCGCGCGCGGTGCTGGAGGTCAAGGCCAGGCGATCCACCGGGACTGGCGTTTCGACCACCCAGCGCACAAAACGCCAGGGCAGCATGTCCATTAACAGCTCAGTGCCGTATTCGTGCTTTAGGCGGTGGGAGAGGACATCAAACTGCAGCACGCCCACCACGCCCACGATGCTTTGCTCCAGGCCGATCTCGTCCCGGGTAAAGGTCTGGATGGCGCCCTCGTTGCTCAATTGCATGATGCCCTTTAAAAACTGCTTGCGCTTCATGCTGTCAAAGGGGCGCACGCGGGCAAAATGCTCCGGCGCGAACACGGGGATGCGCGCGAAGTGCAGGTCCTTTTGCTGGCTGATGGTGTCGCCCAGGCGGTAGATGCCCGGGTCAAACAGGCCGATGATGTCACCGGGATAGGCGGTTTCCACAATGGCGCGCTCATCCGCCATGAACTGCTGGGGCGCCTTTAGTTGAATCTGCTTGTTCTGGCCGGAGTGCCAGGCGCTCATGTCGCGCTTGAACACGCCGGAGACGACGCGCACAAAGGCCAGGCGGTCGCGGTGCGCCGGGTTCATGTTGGCCTGGATTTTAAAGACAAAGCCGGAAAAATCCGGGTTTTCGGGCGTAATCATGCCCTGGTCGCTCGCGCGGGGCGTGGGCGGCAGGGTGTAGTTTAAAAAGCGGTTGAGGAAGGGCTCCACCCCAAAGTTGGTGATGGCTGAGCCAAAGAACATGGGGGTCAGTTCGCCTCTGCGGATAGCGTCCAGATCAAAGGAGTCGCCGGCTTCGTCCAGCAGCTCGACCTCCTCTTTAAGGCGGTTGATGTAGTGCCCGGCCAGCATGCCGGGGAGGGCAGGGTCTGACAGGGCGATCTCCGTCTTCACCGCCTTGGTCTTGCCGTGGTCGCCGGAGAAATACAGTTCCACCGTCTTGGTATCGCGGTGGTAGACGCCCTGGAAATCCCCATCCACGCCAATGGGCCAGTTGACCGGGCAGGCGCGGATGCCCAGCACCTGTTCCAGCTCCTCCATGAGGGCAAAGGGATCCTTAGCCGCGCGGTCCATCTTGTTGACAAAGGTAAAGATGGGGATGCCGCGCATGCGGCACACCTTGAACAGCTTGCGCGTCTGCTCCTCCACGCCGCGGGAGGCGTCCAGCAGCATGACCGCGCTGTCCGCCGCCACCAGCACGCGGTAGGTGTCCTCGGAGAAATCCTGGTGCCCAGGCGTGTCCAGGATGTTGATGTGGTAGCCGTAAAAATTAAACTGCATGGCAGAGGAGGTGACCGAGATGCCGCGCTGCTTTTCAATCTCCATCCAGTCAGAAGTGGCATGGGCCGCGGCCTTGCGCGCCTTGACGCTGCCCGCCTGGCGGATCGCCCCGCCGTAGAGCAGCAGCTTCTCCGTCAGCGTGGTCTTGCCCGCGTCCGGGTGGCTGATGATGGCGAATGTGCGCCGCCGCGCGATTTCCTTTAGCCGCTCGTCCATGTTCCCTCCAAAAGCGCATTTGATCAATGAAACTGGATTATAAATTTGTCATACCATCTTGTCAATCAAAAACGCCCCGGACATCAGCCCGGGGCGCGGTATATGCCTAGGTTTTAGTAGATGGCTGCAACCACGATGCCGCCCATATTGTCGGTGGAGGCCAGGTAGTCCGTCGCGTTGGCGGGCAGGTTGATGGTGGTGTTCTCGTTGCCGCCGGGCACGCGGTAGATCTCATACTTGAGCTCGCCATCCAGGTAAACTGCGATATGCGGGTGCTTGATGAGGTAGTCGATGTACTCCTCCAGCGAGAAGCCCATGTGGTGCATCACCGCCGCGTGCGGCACGCCTACATAGCGGTAGGTGTCCATCTCCAGGTTGATGCCGGTGATATAGGACTTGTCCACCGTGTTTATAGAGGGATAGCCCTGCACCGGGAAGCGGAAGACAAAGCCGTACTCCCAGCAGTGCTCGTTGAGCCAATCGGCCTGCTTGCTCTCCTGGAACTTCATGCTGGAGAGGGCCGAGTCATTGCGGTTGTAGACATCCACATTCACGCTCATCGCGGTGTGGTAATCGCTGGTGCCGGGGTAGGCCACACGCTCCCGTGTTTTTTCGATCAGGGCGTCGCCGGAATAGCGCGCCTCGTGGCGCTTGCGCTCGTTCTCCCAGTTTTCAAGCTGGGTCTGGGCGGTGCGATAGCCTTCGCGCATGATGTAGTACTCCAGCCCGGCTGTGCGCGCATCCCCGATCATCTTGTCAAGCGCGGTGATGACGTTGTTCATCAACTGGACGCTGGCGTTTTCCACCGGGACGCGGTAGTTGGTTTCCACGCCGATGGATTTGATGTCGCCTTCCACCAGGGTGAAATCGGACGGCATCTCATGCCAGCGGTTGACCAGCAGCAAGCCGCCCTTTAAGAGTTCTGCCCGGGTGACTTCCTGCTCGCGGGTGGAGGTGATGGGGAAATCGCTGACGTCCACCACATCCCAGCCTTCCTGCTTGGCTTCAGGCCAGGTTTTGACCTCGCCGGAGGCCAGACTGGCCTGCTGCTCGGCGCGGGCGCGGTTGTTTTCTTCAATAATTTGCTGGTTTTCCTCAGCAATCCGCTGGGCCTGGCGCTCGACCTCGCCTTTTTGGTATTTATCCAGCAAAACAAAGCCTGTCGCGAAAACCGCAAACAGAATCAGCAGAATAACCGTCCACTTCAGCAGTGTGCGAAATGGGTCTGCTTTGCGTGTGTTTGACATCTCGACCATCCTTTCGCGCGGCAAGCGCAGGTGGACTCACGTGGAATCTGCTTCATTTATAACAGGAATGTTACAACCTGTCAATAAGATCCAGTGTTTTCAAGCGTTTTTATCCTTTTTTATGTCAGGCTGGGTTCGTTTTCCGACTCCAGGGAGGCCGTGAGCGCGTCCACCGCCGCTTCCTCATCCATGCCCTCGGCAATGAGCGTGACCTCAAGCCCGGTCAGCTTGCCCAGGGACAGCACGCCCAACAGGGACTTGCCGTTGAAGCTGCCGCGCCGGTCCTGCAAGAGGATATTGGCGGAAAAGGTATTGGCCAGCGCGACCAATTGCTGCGCGCGCTGCGCAGTAAAGGGGACGGTGCCGCCCAAGGTTACCTTCCGTTTGATCATACAGCCCTCCTTTCTGAAGTGATCTTCAATTTTTTATCCAAGCGGGGGGGTTATCCCTCCCCGCGCAATGCTTCGGCGCGTTTGACCAACTCGCGCATCTGATGCTGGACGCCGGACTTGGACAGCGGCGGATCCAGCTGCGCGCCCAGGTCCACAAGCCGCGCGTCCGGCTGGCTTAGGCGCAGGCGCGCCAGCGCTTCCAACCGGGGCGGCAGCGCGCTCAAGCCGTGCGCCATGGACAGGGCCTCTATGGCCGCGATCTGCCGGCTGGCGGCGGACAGCTGCCGGTTTAGGTTGGCGTGGTCGCAGTTGACCGCGCGGTTGGCGCTTTCCTTGAGGCTTTTTTCGGCCCGGGTGTTTTCCAGCGAGAAGAGGGCGCGCGCGGCGCCGATCACCTTGAGCAGCTCCGCCACCTGGTCCCCGCCCTTGATGACCACCAGCACATTGCCGCGGCGGGCGGACAGCGTGGCCGCCAGCCCCGTTTGCGCCAGCACGCGCTTGAGGCGCAGGGCGCGGGCGCGGTCCTGATAGACCCATTCGGCGTGGTAGCGGCGCCTGGGATCGGCGATATAGCCGCAGGCTAAGAAGGCGCCGCGCACATAGGCCCTGCGGCAGCAGTTGCGCCGCATCACCCGCTGGGGCGCGGAAAACCGCTCCTCCCCCGCCTCGTCCAGGCGCAGCATGCCCTGGTCGCGCAGCAGGCGGTGGCTGTCCTCGCTAGACAGTTGCAAAATGTACTGCCGCCTGCCGGCCATGCGCTCCCGCAGCAACAGCCTGGGCCGGGCCGCAGCCTTGCCGCTTTTGTTAAACAGCCACAAGGCGCGGCGCAGCACTGTGGCGTTTTCGGTGCGAAACCCAAGGCTGATGTGCCGATGCTGGGATAAGGTCATGACGGAGGCGCCCAGAATGAAGGCGCCCAATTCCGCCGTCACACAGCAGTAGGACTGCTGGGTCTGCCCCGCCAGCTCCAGCTTGACCTGGGAGGTAAAGCTCATTTTTCCGTGCCCTGGATGATGCGCACCTCGGGCTCCAGCCGCACGCCAAAGCGCTCCTTCACCCGCCGCTGCACCTCTTCTTTCAGGGCGACAAAGTCCGCCGTGGTGGCGCCGCCGATGTTGATAAGGAAGCCCGCGTGCTTCTCGCTCACCTGCGCGCCGCCGATGGTGAGGCCTTTTAACCCCGCCTGCTCAATCAAGGCGCCGGCAAAATAGCCGGTGGGCCGCTTGAAGAAGGAGCCCGCGCTGGGGTAGGACAGGGGCTGCTTGTCCCGGCGCATGGCCTGGAACTCCGCCATGGTGGCGTACAGGGCATCCTTGCTGCCGGGTGTGAGCCGCAGCACCGCGCCCAGCACCATCAAACCCTCTGCCATCATGCGGGAGTGGCGGTAGGATAACTGCGCCTCCTCAAGGGACAGGGTGATGTAATCCCCGTCCTGGTTGACGCAGTGGACTTCCTCCACCACCTGGGACATCTCCCCGTTGTAGGCGCCGGCGTTCATGATGAGCCCGCCGCCCAGGGAGCCGGGGATGCCGGCCGCAAAGGCCAGGCCCAGCAGGTCATGGTCCGCGGCGAAAAGTGCCAATTCCTTAAGCGTCACGCCGCTTTGGGCGTGGATGCGGTCCCCTTCCAGGCGCAGGCCCGCGAACTGATGGCCAAAGTGGATGACCAGGCCGGGGAAGCCTTCATCGGGGATGAGCAGGTTGCTGCCATTGCCCATAATCAATACGGGGATGCCAAGCGCCCGCGCGGTCGTCCAGGCTGTGGTAGCCTGTTTGCCGTCTGCCACGTCCAGCAGCCAGCGGGCAGGCCCGCCGGTCCGGATGCTTACCATGTTGGCAAGCGGTACATTTTCTATAAAAGATTCCCCGCACAGCGTCTGCCACGTGCGTTTATCGTCCATGCTCATGAAATTGAAACTCCTCCGTCCCGGGAATTATACCATGTGGTTTTTGTCCGCGCAAGCGCCAGCAATAACATACGGTAATTCCCTTCAAGAAATATTACATTCAAGGTTTTAAATGTATCAGACGAACGCGTTAATGCGCAGAGAGTTCGAGGATTTTTTTGTCTCCGCTAAGTTGAGAGAAGGAGGCGTAGTCGCAGCCTACGCCGACTGAACGAAACAACGCGGTGGCGAAAAAAGACCGAACTATCAATGCATTAACAAGCGAGTCTGATACTAAAGGAAGAGGCGCTTACGGATTTCTTCCTTTAGTACCTTGTTGTGCTCCAGCAAATACGCCATCAGCGCGATGACCATCATGGGCGTCGCCGCGTAGACCGACCAGGACAGTCTGACTGCTCCCCAGATGCTTCGGTCCAGGATGACCTCCAGCGCCACCAAAAAGGCGCCAAAAAGCAACAGCAACAGCGCGCCGCGGTGCAGTTTGACCATCTCTATGCGGCGGATAATCAAAAGCACCAACAAAATGGTGACGCCCATCAACACCAAAAGGGGCAGCGCGATGATGGAATACCAGGAGAAATTGCCGCTCATCCAGGCGATGAGCGCCAGGTAGCCGCACAGGGCCAGCACATCCAGGGTGACATAGATATAGGGCCGCCTTAAACGAAACACAATGGGCACCACCAAAAAGCACCACAGCATGACCAGCGCGCCGATCACATAGGGCGACCACATGCTGCCGCCGTCGATGATGTCAAGCAAGAGCACGATTAAAATGGGCACCATCATGATGATGACGGACAGCTGCCGCGCGTACCCGCGGTCAATCTGGCCGATGGCGGCCTCAATCTGATCCGGGTAGGCGGGCTCCGCCTGCTTCTGCTTTGGCGCATTGGGGTTGATGACCGGGGTTTGGCACAGGGGGCATTTTTCCAGCTCCTGGGCCAATTGCACCCCGCATTCTACACAATAGGACATCCGTGCCCTCCTTGCTCTTTATTCGTTGCTTTCAATCTTCACCGGCACGCCCAGTTTGATGAGGGTGGTGAAGACGTGGCGCTCCACCCCGGTTTCCCTGATGGTTTTTGAAAAACTCAAACAGGTGTGGCCGTTGCAGCTGATGACCGCGGCGCCGATGGGCGTTTTCTGGGCGGAGCCCAGGACGACATCCATGCGCTGCACCTGCTTTGCCATTTCCGCGGGCAGTTTGATGTTGCCCAGGTTGGTGAGCGTGCTGGTGATGTAGCGCTCGCCCGTCATGCGGTACATCATGCGCAGCACCAATACCTTGAGGAAGAGGGGCGCCGCGCGCAGCAGCTTGTTCTGCTCGGCCTTCACGTTGGCGGAAAAACGCGCGTTGAGCTGGGGTTCCATGGTTTCCAGCCCCATGTAGTGGCTGATGTAGGTGATGAGGTCATCCAGGCCGTCCAGCCCATGGCCAGTTTGCACCGGTACGTTCACATAAAAGGAGAAATTGCGCAGCGTGGCAGAGCCGTAGTACTTGCGCAAGTTGACCGGCAGGGAGAGCTTGACCGGCCTGCGCTTCTGGCGCTTGGTGCCTTCTTTTTGGATCATTAAGGCCTGCATGATGATGGCCGCCAAGAGGGTGTTGACGGTGGTCTTCTTCTCCCGCGCTAAAAAGAGCAGTTTTTCTGTTGGCATGATGCCCGTCACCACACGCAAAAAGCCGGCCTCTATCGGCGTGCCTTTTAGTTGCCAGGCGCTTTGCTCGCCCCGGCTTTGGGTCAACTCCCGCGCGACTCTGGGGAAGGAATCCACCCGTTCCTCGCGCCTGGGCGCCTCCCTGGTATCCAGGATCATCCCTTCTGCCGGGATGCGCTTGCCGGTTTTAAGGTACAGGTATTCCGCGGAGAGCGTCAGCAAGAAGGTGGTGGCGCCATAGCCGTCGGTCAGAACGTGGAAGACCTCCATCGCCACCCTTTTTTTGTGGCAGCGCAAACGGAACATAAAGCGTTTGCTGCCCGCCAGGTTAAAGGGCAGCATGGGGTTGCGCGCGTCGTCCTCCACCTGAGGCATGATGTCCTGGTCCTCCAGGTAAAACCAGAAAAGGCCAGGCCGCAGGCGGTAGCCAAACTGGGGGATGCGCTTGATGGTGCGCTGCAGCGCCTTTTGCAATAAAGCGCGGTCCACCTCTTCCACAAAATTGATGGACACCCGAAACAGGGGCATCCAACCCTGGGTGCGCGCGGCGGGGTAAATCTTGGCCGCGTTGTCCAGGCTCAGCCAGGCGGGGGCGGTAGGGCGCTGCTTCTGGCTCATGACGCTTCCCTTAGAAAGTCACTGATCAAGCCCTGGGCGTGCCGCGCTTCCGGCACAGGGTAGAGGGGGTAGACATGCCACATGCCCTCCTCGATATACAGCGCGGCGTCCACCCTCGCGTCCAGCAGTTTCTGGTGGATCTCCTCAGACTCCGGGCGCAGGATCTCATCCCCGCCGGTGATGATCAAACAAGGCGGAAAGCCCGAAAACTCCCCAAACAGGGGCGATACCAAAGGGTCCTTCGGGTCATGCCCGTCCCGGTACCAGCCCGCCGCCTCCATCAGGCCTTCGCAGCTGAGGATGGGGTCTTTCCCCATTGTCTGACAGGCGTCCAATGACTGGGACAGATCCACCCAGGGGGAGAGCGTCACGATTCGCTCAGGCATCGGCAAGCCCAGCTGCTTGATCCGAAGTGCCAGGGCAAAGCACAGCCCGCCGCCGGCGGATTCACCGGCCAGAGCGATCTCCTCCGCGGGGTAGCGGGTAAGCATCAATTCATAGGCTTCCACCGCGTCATTAAGCGCGGCGGGGAAGGGGTCCTCCGGCGCCAAGCGATAGCCCAGGCACAGGGTAGCCCTGCCGGTTTCCAGCGCCAGCAGGCTGCCAAAGCCGCGGGCGTATTCCAGGGTGCCCGCGCAATACGCGCCGCCGTGCAGGTAAAGGGTGGCCTTGTGCACCCGCTCATTGAGCGGAAATACCCAGCTGGCGTCACAATGGCTCAGCGAGAAATCGTGGTGTCCCGCCTTGTTGCCCGCCACGCGGGAGCCAAGCGCCGCCAGCCCGTCCTGCAATTTGCGCTGGGTTTCAAGCGTCAGCGCGTTGAGCAGCGGGTTAAGCAGCGTAATCTGCGCTTTGATCAGTGAGCTGATGACACTGGGCACCGTTTCCCTCCAAACATGTCGTATGGCCGTTGGTTCATGCTGGGATTGTAACACGGCAGGGCAAGAATAAACAGCGAAAGCGTTGAAGGCTGCCAGCGTGTGGCGCGGTTTTCTTGAAACCTCCGGCCGTTCACGTTATAATGAGGGCGTATTGGCAAGTGACAATGTAAGGAGAAACATATGCGGAAAACAAAGATCATATGCACCCTGGGGCCAGCCTCCAACAAGCGGGACGTCATCATGGAGATGGTCAAGGCCGGCATGAACGTGGCGCGCTTCAACTTCTCCCACGGTACGCATGAAGGGCATCTGGCCACCTTCCATGAGCTCAACTGGGTGCGCAACGAATTGGGCATCCCGGTGGGCACCCTGATGGACACGAAGGGGCCGGAGATCCGCACAGGCATTTTGAAGGACGGCCCCGTCTACCTGGAGGAGGGGACGGAGTTTACCCTGCTGACGGAGGACATTGAGGGGGATGCCACCCAGGTGTCCATCTCCTACAAGGAGCTGCCGCAGGATTTGGGCGACAACCACAGGATTTTGATTGACGACGGCTTGATTGAGCTGGAAGTGCTGGAGATTTTGCCCGGCAAAATCCGCACCCGCGTGGTGGCCGGCGGCGAATTGTCCAACCGCAAGGGCGTCAACATCCCGGGCACCCGCCTGTCCATGCCCTATTTGAGCGAGGCAGACAAGGAGGACATCGCCTTTGGCATCCGCACCGGGTTTGACATCGTAGCCGCCTCCTTTGTGCGCAAGCGCGAGGATGTCCAGCAGATGCGCGACTTTTTGGACGAGAACGGCGGCGCGCACATCCGCATCATGGCCAAGATTGAAAACGCCGAGGGCGTCTCCAACCTGGAGGAGATCATCCAGGTGTGCGACTCCGTCATGATCGCCCGCGGCGACATGGGTGTTGAGATCCCGTTTGAGGAGATCCCCATCATCCAAAAGGACATCATCAAGGTGGCGTCCATGGCCGGCAAACAGGTGGTGACCGCCACCCAGATGCTGGAGAGCATGGTGTCCCACCCCCGCCCCACCCGGGCAGAGATTACCGACGTGGCCAACGCCATCTTTGACGGCACCAGCGTCACCATGCTGTCTGGCGAGACCGCCAACGGCAAATACCCGGTGGAGGCGGTGAAAACCATGGTGCGCATCATTGAGCGCACGGAGAACGACATCGACTACAAAAAGCAGTTCTTCATTGACAACATGTACCAGGACGCGCACAACATCACCGACGCCATCTCCCACGCCACCTGCTTAATTGCCTACAACTTAAACGCCAAGGCCATCATCACCGTGACCAAGTCCGGCACCACAGCCTACATGATCAGCCGCTTCCGCAGCGACATTCCCATCATCGCCTGCACGCCGGACGCCACCGTGCTGCGGCAGATGAGCCTGTCCTGGGGCGTGACCGGGCTGATGGTGGGCGAGGAGCGCATCATGGAGGTCCTCTTTGACAGCGCCATCAACACCGCCAAGCACGAGGGCCTGGTGGAAGCGGGCGACCTGGTGGTGCTGACCACGGGCATCCCGCTGTCCCAGTCGGGCAGCACCAACCTGGTGAAGGTGACGCACGTACCGGATTGACACCTCGACAAATTATGACCGTGCTGGCAGCACGGTTTTTTCATACCGCTACCAGGCTTTGAATATTACGTAGATTTTACAGTTTTGTTGCGCCATTGTGTAAGCACGGCTATAATGGGGGATGCGCCAGGGATGAAAACCAGGCCGTCCCCCGTTGTTTATATGACGAGGGAAAAAACCTTGATTGTTTGCTTCGCGCAGGATTTCCTGAAAGGAACACAGCCTTATGAATTTTGACCCCCGCAGCCTGGTGCATGCCCTCATCAACAACGTCCGCAAGGTGATTGTGGGCAAGGACGAGGCGATTGAGCTGACCTTGATCGCCCTGTTGTGCAAGGGGCATGTATTGATTGAGGACGTGCCCGGCGTGGGCAAGACCACGCTGGCCGCAGCGCTGGCCCGCTCCCTTGACTGCAGCTTCAACCGCCTCCAGTTCACCCCGGATGTCACGCCCTCTGACGTGACCGGCTTTACCATGTACAACGCCCAGACCGGGGACATGGAGTACCGCGAGGGCGTGGTGATGACACAGATTTTGCTGGCGGATGAGATCAACCGCACCTCCCCCAAGACGCAGTCCAGTTTGCTGGAGGTGATGGAGGAGGGCCAGGTGACGGTGGACGGCGTCACGCGCGCGCTGCCGCGGCCTTTCATGGTGCTGGCCACCCAAAACCCGATTGATTTTGTGGGCACCTATCCCTTGCCCGAAGCGCAGATGGACCGCTTTTTCCTGCGGGTGATGATTGGCTACCCCTCCATCGAGGAAGAAATGGACGTGCTGGACCGGTTTTCCAGCCAGGTATCCCCGCTGAAATCCCTGCAGCCCGTGTGCGACGCGGCGGAGATCATCGCCATGCAGGAGGTGATCGGCACCGTGTATGCCAGCCGCGAGGTCCGCAGCTATGTGGCCACCATTGTGGCTGCCACGCGCGCCAACCCCTCCCTGCAACTGGGCGCTTCCCCCCGCGGCGCCATCGCGCTGGTGCGCGCAGCCCAGGCCTGCGCCGTTTTGGCCGGGCGCGGCTACATTCTGCCGGATGACGTGCGGCGCATGGCGCACAGCGTGCTTTCCCACCGCTTGATTTTGACGCCGGAAGCCCGGATGAAGGGCATCTCGGCGGAGGCCATCCTCTCCGGCATCATCGATACCCTGCCCGTGCCAGGCGCCAAGGGATGACAGGCAGGCTGTATGCCGCCCTGGGCGTGCTGATCATGACCGGCATGTCCGCCCTGTCCCTGGGCGGGCCGGTTTTTTATTTGATCGCCTGGGTTTTGATCTTCATGATTATATACAGCGGCGTCAGCGTCCTTTTGGCCCGGCAGCTCACCGCCATCACCCAGGGCATGGACAGCCTGCAGGTGGAGCGCGGCGGCAAAGCGCGGCTTATAGTGGGGCTTGCCACACGCAACCCGCTGCCCGCGGGGCCGGTCAGCCTTGGCCTCAGCCTGCCTGACGGCAAGAGCGAGGTGCAGCTGTACCCCGGTTTTTTAGGGGAGAAGACGGCGGATTTTAACCTGCTGTTCAACCATGTGGGCGTGTGGCCCTGCGGCGCGCAGGCCATGAAGTTCACCGATATTTTTGGCCTGTTCAACCTGAAAAAAACCATCAAAACATCCTTGCCGCAGATGCTGGTATTGCCGCGCGGCTTTGAGGTACAACCCATGCCTTTTGCCCAGATGGATGACGGGCGCGCGCTGCCCAACCGCACCGGGGAGGACGTGACCTCGCCCGAGGATACGCGGCCCTACCGTCAGGGCGACCCCTTCAAGCGCATCCACTGGAAGCTGTCCAGCCGCACGCGCGAGTTGGTGGTGCGCCGCTTTGAGGTGCCCGCGCCGCCGGACACCCTGATTTTAATGGACTGTACCGAGCCCGTGGGCGGGGAGGGCAAGCAGGACGGCCGGCTGCGGCTGAGGGACACCCTGTGTGAAACCGCGCTGGCGGTAGCCGCCATGCAGATGGCCGGCGAGCACCCGGTGCGCCTGCCCCTGTATGGCGCCACGCAGACGGAGTTCCAGTCCGACCGCAGCGGCGCTTTGCACCTTCTGAAGGCGGAACTGGCCTACCAGCTCTTCCGCGGCGGGGAGCCCTTTGAGCGCGTGTTGAACCTGGAGTTGCGCCGCATGCGCAGGACAGGCGCCACGGTGGTCATCACCACGCGGCTTGACGCCAGCATTGTGGAGGGCGTCAACAACATCCGCGCTTCTGGCCCCAACGTGCGCTTTTATCTGATTACCTTTGACGCGGGGCATGAGCGCTACACCCCTTATATCCAGCGGTTGCAGCAGCATATGGTGGAGGTCAACTATGTCACACCTGCATAGGACCAAAAAGGGGCATGTCTTCGCCTTTTTGCTGACTGCCTTCATCGCCTGGGCGCTGGCGCTGCCGCTGCTGTCCGCCCTGCATTTAAGCAATGAGAACGTGATGGCGCTCATCTACGCGCTGCTGGCATCCGGCCTCATCACCGCCTACAGCGTCATGCCCCGCCGGCTGCGCTTTTTGGTGCCGCTTGGCGTCATCGCGGGCACGGTGACAAGCGCCCTGCTCTTCCCCGGCTCCATCCCCGCGCGGGTCTTGAGCTTTACCCGCAGCCTGGCCTCCGGCGCGGCGGTGTCCCATGCCCTCACCCTGTATATGGACGCGCTGCTGCCGCTGCTTTTGCTGCTCTTTTCTCTGTTCGCGCGCCTGCTGATGGAGGGCGACCCCAGCTTTACCCTGCCGCTGATGGTGACCCCCATGCTGATGCTGTGGTTTTTGGGCGCGCGAAACGACATCAATATGTATTTGCCGGCGGTCCTGTGCCTGCCGCTTTTGTATATCTATATCAGCCAAAGCCCAGATGAGCGGCCGCGCACCGCGCGCCCCAAAACGCTCCTGATCCGCGCTTTGGCCATCGCCTTAGCCCTGGTCTTTTTGGCCAGCGCCCTTACCCCGAATGAGCGCAAGACCCTGCCCCAGGCTGAGCAGATGGCCGATGACCTGCGCCGCTATATTGAGGATCTGTTCTTCTTCACCGCCACGCGCAACATGTTTACCCTGTCCTCCCAGGGCTATCAGCCCATGGGCGAAAAAGGCCTGGGCGGCAAGCCGGACATCTCCTGGACGCCCGTACTCAACGTGCGCACCAGTGAGCGGCTCTACCTGCGCGGCACGGTGCTGGACACCTACACCGGCCGCTCCTGGTATGACTCCCTGAGCAACCAGCGCTTTGGCTGGATGTCCCCGCGCTATGCCGGGCTGCGCGCCAGCCTGTTTAATGAGGACCTGCCAAAGACCGAGCGTGTGGAGAGCAGGCAGGCTTCCATCACCATGCTGGCGGACATGCCCTCCACCCTGTTTGTGCCCCAGCGGCTGCGGGAGGTGGCCCTGGGCGCCAATATGGTGGGGTATTTCAACGCCTCTTCTGAGATGTTTATCACCAGGGACTTGAAAAACGGGGACAGCTATTCCTTCCGCTATGAGCCCTATGTGGCGGGAGACGCGCGCACGGACATCCTGGCGCGCAAGCTGGCTGCCGGCACGCCCCAGCCCTTGCCCGACCTGCCCCCGGAATACACCAGTTTGCCCAAGCACCTGCAGCCAGACGGCATCGTTGCCGAACTGGCGCGGGAGATTGTGGGCCAGGAGCGCGACCCCTATTCCCAGGCGCAGGCCTTAAAAAATCACCTGAAAACGCGCTACGCCTATACCATTGATGTGCCCCTGGCACCGGAGAACCAGGACTTCGCCGCGCATTTTCTCTTTGATTTGCAGGGCGGCTACTGCACCTATTTCGCCACCGCGATGACGGTGCTGGCGCGCTCCGTCGGCCTGCCCGCGCGCTATGTGGAAGGCTTTTTGGCGCTGCCCGAGGGCGCTGACAGCGTTACGCTCACGGGCATGAACGCCCACGCCTGGACAGAGGTCTATATCGCGGGGCTGGGCTGGGTCATCTTTGACGCGACGGCGACCGACGGCAGCACCCAGAACCCGGGCGGTGACCAACCGCCGCCCCCGCAGCCGCCCAGCCCCTCCCCCACCCCCACGCCTACCCCCAGCCCGGAGCCGTCGGAGGAACCCAGCCCGCAGCCAGAGGAGCAGCCGCAGAACACGCCCACCCCGCCGCCGGAGGAACAACTCACGCAGGAACCCACTGCCCAGCCGGATGAGCGTCAGGACAACCGCTCCCAGGATGAACCCGACAAACCTTTCCCCTGGTGGATTTTGCTGCTGATCGCGGCGGTGGCCTTCTTCATCTGGCGCATGATCGCGGAAGACCCGCTGCGCCGGGCGCGCGCGATGCGAAAACCCGAGCAGGTGCTGCACCTGTACTGGGCCAGCATCCTCTTGGTCATGAAAGCAAAGGGCCAGGGCATGAATGAACAGGAAACCCTGCTGTCCTATGCCTACCGCATCGGCCGGCAACAGGCAAACCTGCTGCCCATTGCGGTCGCGCAAAGCGCTCTGGTGTACGGGCATAGAAAGCCGGATACCGAGGTGCTTTCCCTTGCGCGGGACACCTACAAGGCGCAGTTTGAGCAATTGCCCATCCACAAAAAGGCGCGGCTGATGGCTGCGCGCGCGGCATATGGCATCTGGCGGATGGCAAAGCGCCTGCCCGCCCTGCTGCTCAAGAAGGTCCGCCAGCTGCTGCCCACCCGGCGGTGGCGCGGGCGGCGCAGGGTAAAATAACCTCAAACACCCCAAGGAGGCACCATGAGCGAATTGAACGAGAACCCGCAGGCGCTGGACATTGACATCATCCACCAGGAAGCGGCGGGCATTTTGCCGGAGGAGACCGAACAGGCCATGATGGCCGAAGCAGACCTGTTGGCGGCGGAGGCCGGCATCACGCTGCAAAACCCGCTTGAGGAAGCCTCTGCTGACGCGGCGGTTGACAACAAGGTGCTGCTGCAGGCCTTTGAATGGTATTTGCCCGATGACGGCCAGCACTGGAACCGCCTAAAGGACATGGCACAGCAGTTCACGGAACTGGGCATCGGCGGCGTCTGGCTGCCGCCCTGCTCCAAGGCGACCGGCACCAACGACGTGGGCTACGGCATTTATGACCTATGGGATCTGGGCGAGTTTGACCAGAAGGGCTCTGTGCGTACCAAATACGGCACAAAGGACGAGCTGCAATCTGCCATCAAGGCGCTGCAGGAGCAGGGCTTGCAGGTATACGCGGATGTGGTGCTCAACCACAAGGCGGGCGCGGATGAAAACGAATTGTTCAAGGCCGTCAAGATTGACCCGGACGACCGCAACCGCCAATTGAGCGAGCCCTATGACATCCGCGGCTGGACGCGCTTCACCTACCCGGGGCGGGCCGGGAAATATTCGGACTTTGTCTGGAACTTCTCCCATTTTACCGCGGTTGATTATGACGATTTGCACCAGGAGGGCGGCATTTTCCGCATCCTGGGCGAGAACAAGGGCTTCTCGCCGGGCGTGGACCGCGAAAAGGGCAATTTTGATTACCTGATGTTTGCCGATGTGGACTACCGCAACAAGGACGTCATCGCGGAGACCATCCGCTGGGGCGAGTGGTTTGTGGAAACGCTGGGGCTGGACGGCATGCGCCTGGACGCGCTCAAGCACATCAACAGCCAGTTTATGGCCGCCTTTTTGCGCGCCATGCGCCTGAAAACCGGGAAGCCCCTGTATTTCATGGGCGAGTACTGGCGCCGGGAAGGGCTGGAATTGGTCAGCTATCTGGATGAGACGGACGCGCAGATGGCGCTGTTTGATGTCGCGCTGCATTTCCACTTCCAGCAGGCCTCCCTCAGCGGGCGGGATTATGACCTGCGCACCATCTTTGACGGCACGCTGGTGAAAAGCAACCCCTTAAACGCCGTTACCTTTGTAGACAACCATGACTCCCAGCAGGGGCAGGCGCTGCAAAGCTGGGTGGACGGCTTTTTCAAGGAATTGGCCTATGCCCTCATCCTGCTGCGAAAGGATGGCTATCCCTGCCTGTTCTGGGGGGATGTTTACGGCATATCGGGCGGGCCCAACCCGCAGCCCGGCTGGGGACAGTATATTAAGCCGCTGCTGAAGGCGCGCAAGGAAGCGGCCTATGGCGAGCAGATTGACTATTTTGACCACGGCAACTGCATCGGCTGGGTGCGCCTGGGCGATGACACGCACCCGGGCAGCGGGCTGGCGGTGGTGATGAGCAACAGCGAGGACGGCCACAAACACATGTCCTTAGGCGCGCTCAACGCCGGCACCGCCTGGCAGGACATCACCGGCCGCATTACCGACCCGGTCACGCTGGATGAGAAGGGCGAGGCTACTTTTTACTGCAAGGGGCAGTCGGTGTCCGTCTACCGAAGGGTGTAAATGTTAGAAAGCTGTAAGATTGTGCCTGTCCGCTGGACAGGCCCTCTCTTTCATTGAATACTTATAAAGGCGGTAGCCAACACCAGGAAAGGAGCAGGGCATGGCAATCATCTGGACAGTTGAGGACGAGGAGACCATCAGCATTTTGATCCAACGGGTCATCCAGTCCATGGGACACGAAAGCGTGCACTGCTATGACGCGGCGGAATTGGAGCGGCAGATGAAAAAGGGCCTGCCCGATTTGCTGCTGCTTGATTTGATGCTGCGCGGCAAGACAGGCTACCAGATTCTGAACGAGTGGAAGAGTGACGCGCGCACCCGGCGCATCCCCATCATCATCCTGTCCGCCCGCTCAACCGAGACGGACAAGGTGAAGGGCCTGGACTTGGGTGCCGAGGACTACATCACCAAGCCCTTTAGCGTGCGGGAATTAAAGGCGCGCATCAACACCGCGCTGCGGCGCATCGCGCCCGAAGCCCAGCGCATCGAATTGGGCGGGCTGGTGCTGCAGCCTGATGCCCGCGCGGTTACCCTGGACGGGCAGCAGATAGAACTGACCCTGCAGGAGTTTGAACTGCTGCTTTACCTGGTCAACCACGCCGGCAGCGTGGTGAGCCGCGCGCAATTGCTGCAGGATGTCTGGGGTTATCAGGCGCAGACGGACGCCTCGCGCACCGTGGACTACCACATCCGCGCGCTGCGGGTCAAGCTGGGCGAGGATGTCAGACAGCCCCGTTTTATCCAGACAGTGCACGGCAGCGGCTACCGGATGCGCAAGGAGGATTGAGTGCGCAAGCGTCTTTTGCGGGCGGTCTGGATTGGCAACGCGCTCACCTTGCTGTTGGTGGTTGTGTTTGTGAGCGTGATGGTCATCAGCGATGTGGAGGCCGATCTGGGCAGTTTAAAGGCCATCCTCTCGACCGCCTCCGCCTGGACGCTGGAAGCCAGCAGCAATCTGCAGCAGCTGGCGGACCAGATTGCCAGCTCGTCTGAGACACTCAGGGTTGCCTTTCTGATGCCAAACGGCATCGTGCTGGCAGACAGCGGGGATGACGAGCCAGACGGCGCGGAGTTGCTCAAATTGCCCTCCGTGCGCCAGGCGCTGGCGGGCGAAACCGGGGAGGCGCTGTCCTTTTCAGACGGCTTGCTCACGCCCGCGCTGCACTCCAGCATCCTGCTTAACGGACGGCTGATTTTGCACTTGAGCGACCCCATCCGCGAGGTGCGCTATGTGCTCACCATCTACCTTCCCCTCCTTGGGTTGATGATCTTTTTGATGGTGGCGGTCTCACGCTGGCTGATGGCGCCGGTCACCCGCAAGATGATGCGGCAGCTGGAGGAGGTGCGTGACCTGCTGGAGGGCAGCGTCAGGCTTGAGGACATCGACAGCCAAGCCTATTTGCCGGAACTCAAGCCCATGATGCAAAACATCACCTACCTCATCGCCAAACTGCGCAAGGACCTGCACGAGATCAGCAAAACCCAGGACATGCAGCGCGACTTTGTGGACAACAGCTCCCATGAGCTCAAAAGCCCCTTGACCTCCATCACCGGCTTTGCGGAGATGATTCAAGACGACCCGGACATGCCGCTGGCCATGCGCCAGGAATACCTGGGCTACATCCTGCAGGAGTGCGAGCGGATGACCGGCATCATCAGCGACATCCTGCTGCTGGAGCGGCAAAGCCGCCTGGAAGTAAGCACACAGACGCTGCTTGATGTGCGCCAGATTGCCGATCAAGTGGCGGCCTCGCTGGCGCCGCAGACCGCCAAACGGGACATTTCCATTGAGGTGTCCGGCCAGATGCGCCTGCGGGGCGAGGAGAGCGACCTGTGGGAGCTGCTGCGCAACCTGATGAGCAACGCCGTGCGCTATGGGGTGAATGGCGGCTGGGTCAAGGTTCAGCTGAGCCCGCATACGCTGGTGGTGGCGGACAACGGCATCGGCATAGACCAGAAGCACATCGGCCGGCTGTTTGAGAAATTCTACCGGGTGGATGATTCCAGGCACCGCGAGGACGGCGGCACCGGGCTGGGGCTGGCCATTGTGGCAGCCATCATCAACCGCTACGGCGCCACCATCCACTTGGACAGCGTACCGGGCGAGGGCAGCCGCTTCACCGTCCAGTTTCCAACGGCATGAGGGACCAACCATTGACACAAAGGGGGATGGCATGAAAAAACGCATCATCGTATGGGCGCTTTGCCTGCTGATGCTGTATGTGCCCGCGCAGGCCGATTCATTGAACCGTGCCTGGCGTCAGGCTGCCCTTTATGTCCCCGGCGCCGCCTTGCCAGAGGATGTGCGGGAGGTACAGGGCGGGCTGCACTTCACCTTTTTGGATGAAAACAAAAGCCTGGTGTACGAGGTTGTGATCGACAAGGAAACCAACGCCTTTCTGCGCCGCAGCATGGTGGCCTTGAACAAGGAACCGGGCAAGCGCGCCGATTTGAACCCGGCGGACTTAAAAAAGCGTCTGGCGGAGGAAGCGCCGGAAAATGAGCTGATCAGCATGTTCGTCCTTGCGGAAGCGGGGCAGTTTTCCTACCTGATGGTAACCAAAGAGCCCCTGGGCGCGCGGCTGGTGCGCAGCTGGTATAACGCGCAGGACGGCAGCCTGTATTACCAGGAGCAAACGCCCATAGGCACGGATGATGACAGCAGCCTGTCCCTGGACAGCCTGCTGAAGATCGCCCAGGACAGCCTGCCGGGCAGCCAGCTGATGAGCGTGCAGCTGGAAACACGGCAGCAGGGCGGGGTGTACCTGCTGCATCTGTACTATGACAACCAGGAGTACATCCTGCAGGTGCACGCCGGCAGCGGCGCCATATTGGACGCCAGCGCGGCGGCAAGCGCCCTGGTGCCCATTGAAGCCTTCAATTGGACCGCGTCCGCCGCCAGCCAGCGGACAGCAGCACCATCCAGCACACAGGCGCCAACTGCCGCCGTACCGCCAACTGCCGCGCCGCCGACTGCCGCGCCCACGCCCCAGCCAACGGCATGGGAGGACTGGGACGATGATGACGACGATGACGATGACGATGACGACGATGATGACGATTGACCATCATCGCAATTCTAAGAGTTATGCAGCCGGGGCAGGGTTCAAACCGCCCCGGTTTTTACTTGAATCATCCCATTTGTGAGGGATTTGTGAGAAGAGGCCCAAAAACCTTCCAATCAAACCAGACGCCGGGTAGGATGTGGTCAGAGCCTCGGAAGAAGGCGCAAGAAAAGGAGTAAGCACCATGAAAAAAATTCTGTCTCTGATCATTGCCCTGGCGATGTTCACCGGCGTGTTCAGCGCCCTGGCGGATGCCCCGCCCCAGGCCATGCAGGCCGCGCAAAGGCTGCTACCGGAGAACGCGATCCTCAATTCAACCGGCGAGGACAGCCAGAAGCTGGAGTTGACCTACAAGGACCAACAGGACAACCAGTACAAGGTGACCCTCAACAAAGTGCCCCTGTATGTGACCCGTGTCAGCATGAAGGCCGCGGATGAGGCCGGCGCGAAAGCCGTTAAAATGGAAGAACCCGCTGTGCGCGACATCATCCTGCAGCGCTTCCCGCAAGCCCACATCACCGCCATTTTTGTACAGGCCAAAAGCGAGAGCGAGCTGTATTACCTGGTGATGTTTGAGAGGGAAGGGTATTTCTACAAAGCGCGCCTGAACGCCGCCACCGGCCGCCTGACGCACTACCTGCAGACCGCCAGCCCCGAGTTGGCCCAATTGCCCCATGAAGGCATCAGCCAGGAGGACGCCAAGGAACGCGCAAAAGCCTTTACAGCTGGCGGGATCGTAACGGATGTCAAACTGGCGCAAACCGCCCGCGGGATGGTCTACCGCATGGAAATCCACAATGGGGATGTGCGCTACTATGTGGTGCTCAGCGCGCAGGACGGCAGCCTGATGGGCTTGACCAGCAAGCTGGCCCAGCGCGTAGCTACAGAGAAAGTGCCTGCCGAGGTTGTGATTACCCTGCCTGTCATCCGGGACTGGGACGACCATGACGACGACTGGGACGACGACCTGTTTGATGATGATGACCGTGATCATGATGATGACTGGGATGACCTGTTTGATGATGATGATGACGATGATTGGGATGACGACTGGGACGACGACGATGATGATGACGACGACCGCGACGACGATGATGATGACGACGACCGCGACGACGATGACGATGACGACGATCGCGACAACGACGATAATGATGACGATCGCGATGACGACGATGATGATGACGACGACCGCGACGACGATGACGATGATGACGACGACCGCGACGACGATTATGATGACGACCGTGATGACGACGATGACGACGACGATGATGACGACTAAGCCATTGTCACCGCGGATGGCATAATCAACGCCAGCATCCCGGCAGCCCGCTTCGGCGGGCTGCTTGCTTGTATTCGGGCGTCAATTATGCGGTATTGTAATGGGGGTTTTCATATTTTTTGCTTTGCTGTATAATTCATCCGGACTTTAAGATCCTTGGGGTTATAAATGAAACATCTTGGATAAATGGTTAGAAACACCGTTTGGCTTTGCCGTCCTTACTGGAAGTATGGCAGGATGTATTCCCTTTTGTTTATTCTGTTGGGCGTTGCCATCACCCCCATCGCGGATTTTATTTATGTGTACTTTCCCAAGCTTGTTGTAGATTTGCTCAACCAGGGCAAGCCCTTTGGCCAGGTGGCGCTGTATGCTGGCGTGGTCCTCTTGATCTCCTACGCATTGATTTTGGCCCCCATCATCAGCGATGCCTATTTGCAAAAGAAAAACAAGGCCATTGGCCTGAAGATCAAACGGGATATCTATGAGAAGGCCCTGCGGATAGACTATCAGTACATCGACAACCCGGAATACTATGACAAGTACACCTGGGCATTGGATGAATACAGCGATCAGGCCAAAGCCGCCCTCAATTTAGTCAAGCGTTTCTTTACGCTTGTCGCTTCCATCGGCGTCCTGTTTGCGCTGATTGCCAGCACAGCGCCCTGGATTCTTCTGCTGGATTTTGTCCAGTTGTTTTTGCATGCCCAAATCTTCAAGTACGAGAACAAGGTCAATATTCAATACAAGGCCGACCTGGTGCCGGTGCGCAGGCGCTTGTCCTACTTCCACCGCATCTTTTATCAAAAGGAATACGCTGCGGACTTGAAATCATCGCCTTTGAGTAAAAAGATCTTTGGCAAATATGAAATCGCAAGCCAAAAAGATGTTGAAATCACAGAAACCTACAGCAAAAAGTTAAGCTTTTACAATTTCTTACATGAAACAACCTTCTGTTTGACGGAGTTTATTATCATCATCTACCTTATTCATGCCATCTCCACCGGCAGAATCGCAGAGGTTGGGCTTTACATCACGATGATTCTGGCCTTTTACAGAATTGATGAGAAGCTGGTCTTTATGCTGCAGACTTTTTCAAGCGCGCATGAACTGTCGCTGAATTCGGAGAAGATACAAGCATTCTTTGCAATTGAGCCGAAGATTGAGGTGGAGGCAAAAGATGGTTCACTGACCTCACCAAAAGGGCCCTTCTCCGTTGAATTCAAGGACGCTGCCTTCTCCTACGAGAATTCGGACTTTTCCGTTTCTGGATTCAACCTTTCCATTAAACCGGGGGAGAAAATCGCCATTGTCGGGGAAAACGGCGCCGGAAAATCCACCCTCGTCAAATTGCTGCTCCGCCTTTATGATGTGTCAGGCGGCGCGATTTTAATCAATGGCCAGCCGCTGCCAGACTATGATATCTATGCGCTGCGCAAAAGAATTGGTGTCGCGTTCCAGACGCCGAATGTCTATGCCATGAGCTATGCGGAAAACATCGCGCTGTATAGCGACCTGAGCCGGGAGGACTTGGCGTCCATCACAGACCACCTGGGACTGACATCCATTCTAAAGAAGAATCAGGCTGATTTTGATTCAGAGCTGACCCGGGAGTTTTCAGAGGACGGCATCATGCTCTCGGGCGGGGAAACCCAGAAAATCGCGATTGCCCGCATCATGAAGGGCGACTTCGGGCTGCTCCTGCTGGATGAGCCTTCCTCCGCCCTGGATCCCCTGAGCGAGTACAAGATGACGGAGCTTCTCCTGGGCGAAGCCAACAAGACCACAACCATCCTGGTTTCCCATCGCTTGTCCACCGTGCGGAGCGCTGACAAAATCGTTCTGGTCAAAAACGGAAAAATAGCGGAATGCGGTACGCACGCCCAGCTGATGGCGCTGGAAGGCAGCTATTGTGAGATGTTTACCAAGCAGGCTGAACACTATCTGGCTTAACCAATTTGCCCCAAAACGCAAGATTCCAAAAAATAGGGCTTGCGCTTATCCTTTCATTGTGATATGGTATTTGGGCTGTCCCCGCGCGTGAGCAGTGAGCGCGCCAGGAGGACCCAAACGGAGGGAAGTCAAATGGGTAAGTTTTGTGAAGTTTGCGAAAAAGGGGCTATGAGCGGCCATAAGATCAGCCACTCCGACCGCAAGAGCAACCGTGTCTGGGCACCCAATGTCCAGCGTGTTCGCGTGCTGTTGAATGGCTCTCCCCGCCGGCTGTATGTTTGCACCCGTTGCCTGCGCAGCGGCAACGTCCAACGCGCGCTGCCGAGGATGTCCAGCAACACAGTAGCCTGAGCAGTTTTTCGCGCAAAGCCGTCCCACTGGGGCGGCTTTTCTCTTTTGCCCCGGCGCGGTTTTGATTGAATAAAACACGAAAAAACCGTATACTGATGACTGATTCGAAGAAGGAGTTCCTGTTGTATGAAGTTAGGCATCGTCGGCCTGCCCAATGTCGGTAAAAGCACCCTGTTCAACGCCATCACCAACGCTGGCGCCCAAGCGGCCAACTATCCTTTTTGCACCATCGAGCCCAACACCGGCGTGGTCACCGTGCCGGATGAGCGGGTCGTATGGCTGGCGGACCTGTACCACCCCCGCAAGACCACCTTTGCCACGGTGGAATTTGTGGACATCGCGGGCCTGGTGCGCGGCGCCAGCCGGGGCGAGGGCCTGGGCAACCGCTTCCTCTCCCACATCCGGGAGGTGGACGCCATTGTGCATGTGGTGCGCTGCTTTGATGACAGCAACATCGTCCACGTGGACGGCGAGGTGGACCCGGTGCGGGACATGGAGACCATCACGCTGGAATTGATTTTGGCGGACATGGAAACCGTGCAAAAGCGCGGCGAAAAGGCGCGCAAGATGTTCAAAACCGGCGACAAGAAGTTTGAAGAAGAAGCGGAGCTGGCGGACAAGCTGCTGGCCACGCTGGAAAAAGAACTGCCGGCCAGGCTTTGCCCCTTGACACCGCAGGAGCGGGAAGTGGCCAACCACTGGTTCTTGCTGACGGACAAGCCGGTCATCTACGCTGCCAACATCGCGGAGGATGACATCACAAACAACCCCGAAACCCTGCCCATGGTGCAGGCCGTGCTCAAAAAAGCCAAGGAGGAGCAGGCGGAAACCGTCGTCATTTCCGCCCAGATTGAGGAGGAGATCGCCAGCCTCCCGGAGGACGAAAAACAGGCCTTTTTGGACGAGCTGGGCATCCGCCACAGCGGGCTTGACCGCTTGATTCACGCCAGTTACCGCCTGCTGGGCCTGATCTCCTTTTTAACGGTAGGCGAGGACGAGTGCCGCGCCTGGACCATCAAATCCGGCTTCAAGGCCCCGCAGGCCGCGGGCAAGATCCATACCGATTTTGAGCGCGGGTTTATCCGGGCCGAAATCGTCCCCTTTGACACCTTGCGCCAATACGGCACCATGGCTGCCTGCCGTGAAAAAGGCCTGGTGCGCAGCGAAGGAAAGGAGTATGTGATGCAGGACGGCGATGTGACGCTGTTCCGCTTCAATGTGTAAGCGATGAGCAAACTGAGCTATTTTTTCAAGCGCCTGGTGCGCATTGACACCCAGCGCTTCCGCGAGACCTTCCGTGAGCTGCGCAGGATCACCGGCAAAAACCCCGTGTCCCTGGCGCTTGATTTGCTCATCTGCGGCGTGCGCTACAACGCGGGCTATATGGATTATAAGATCGCGCGGATGGACAGGCTGAACCACGCCCAGCGGCAGACCGTCATCACCCGCGGCATCAGCAACGGCATCGTCGCGCGCATGAACGACAAGGCCTACTGGCACACCTTTGATGACAAGTGCGAGTTTAATGAGGTCTTCGCCAAATGGGTACAAAGACAGTGGCTGCGCTTTGACAGCGCCGCCACCAAGGAGCAGCTGGCCGCGTTTTGTGAGGGCAAAGGCCCCCTGTTTATCAAGCCGCTGCAAGGCTCAAGCGGCGTGGGCGTTGAGCGGGTGGAGCCCGCGGATTTCGCGGACATGGACGCCTTTTACAAGCGCCTGCGTGACAAAGGCGACTGCATTGTGGAGGAAACCGTCATCCAGCACGAGGAGATGGCCAAGCTCTACCCCGGCAGCGTCAACACCGTGCGCATCGCCACCCTGCTGGGGGATTTGGACGAAGGCCTGGTCTACGCCTTTGTGCGCATCGGCAACGGCCGGGTGATGGACAACGTGGACGCCGGCGGCATGGCCGCGCGGGTAGACATGGAAACCGGCGTTATCAACACCGTGGCTGCCGACAAACAGGGACACGAGTACAACCGCCATCCGCTCACGGATGCCGTCATCACCGGCTTTCAGCTGCCCTATTTTGAGGAAGCCAAGCAGATGTGCCTGGAGGCGATGCGCGTAATCCCCCAGGTGCGCTTTGTGGCCTGGGATGTGGCGCTCACGCCCGATGGACCGCGGCTGATTGAGGGCAATTCCTTCCCCAGCCACGCGGTGCCGCAGTTTGCCGCGCACTACCCGGACGGCATTGGCATCCTGACGGAATTTAAGCGCTTTATAACAATTTAAGGTTCATGCATGAAAGCGCCCTTCCCGCGCGTTTGATGGTTGAACCAAACTGACACCAAAGGAGTGAAACAAGATGGATTTGGTCAAAACCTTATTGGTATATATGACCGTATTGGTCACTTCCTCTACCATGTTCAGCCCGGCACTTACCCCGATGCCGGCGGATTACGCGACGGCCACACCGCCCGTTGTGACGGCAACGCCCTATATCCCGCCGGCGACGCTGTCCCCCACGGCGACAGCCGCGGTGACGGCCACCCCGGCCATGACCACCCTGTATGTGGGTGACCGGGGCGACAATGTGCGCAAGATGCAGACCCGGCTTAAGGAGCTGGGCTACCTGACGGACAAGGTGGACGGCGTCTTCGGCAAGAACACCCTGCGCGCGGTGGAGCGCTTCCAGAAGTACAACAACCTGACAGTGGACGGCATCGCGGGCGCCAAGACGCTCAACAAGCTGTACAACGACCGCAATGTGGTGTTTGCCCCGGTGGACGTTACCCCTTCGCCCACGCCCACCCAGCGGCCGCCGGCCACCGCCAATGTGCCCATTTACTATATGTCCACCACCGGTGAGCGCATCTATACCGATGTGGTCACCCTGTCTGAGGGCAGGACCACCCTGCGCGCCAACCCCGCCCGGGTGCCCGCGGGCTATGTGCTCACCAGCCCCGAGCAGGTCACCGTGACCGTTGCCAGCAATGGCACGCCCACGCCTGGCTCCGTCACCTTTACCTATCAAAAGCCGGCGGACCCGACCACAGCGCCGACAGATCCGCCGACCACTGCGCCGACGGATACACCTGTCCCGCCAACGGACACGCCGGTGCCGCCGACCGATACGCCGGTCCCACCGACAGATACGCCTGTCCCGCCGACGGATACACCTGTCCCACCGACAGATACGCCGGTGCCGCCGACAGATACCTCAGTCCCGCCGACAGATACGCCGGTCCCGCCGACGGATACGCCTGTCCCGCCGACCGACACCCCAGTCCCGCCGACGGATACACCCGTCCCCCCGACCGATACGCCCGAACCCACCGCGCCGCCGGCCACCAAGGTGCCCGCGTTGCCGGAGTACCAGTCCATCCGCTTCAAGGACGGCAACTACCCGGTCTACACCGGCCCCGGCAAGGACTACTACCGGGTGGATAAAGCCACCGTTGGCGGCGGCGTCTGCCGCCTGTACGGCAGCGATGGCGATTGGCTGCTGATGGGCTACGGCACCAGCGACGGCGGCTACCGCATCGGCTACATCACCAAGGACGCGCTGCCGGATGACATCAAGACCGACCCGCTCACCTTCAGCGCCAACCAGGTCAAATTGACCAAGGAAGCCCGCATGATTGATGACCCCATCATCAACGCCAAGCAGATCGGCCGCCTGCCTGCAGGCAGCACCGTGACCGTGCTGGCCTACCTGGAGGACGGCAACAACTGGGCCTACATCGAGGTAGCGGACTTCAACGACCAGCCCGCGCGCGGCTTCATCAACCGCAACAACTTTGAGTAAATCCTAAGTACGCATCAACCAATATACCGTCCCGGGCGCCTGCCTGGGACGGTTTTGTTACCAGCGGGAACTGCGGGCTTCCTTTACAAAATTTGGGCGCCTTGCTACAATCCCAATATCACATGAAAGGTGGCAAACATGTTCAACATTGGCCTGTCCGAACTCATCCTCATCCTGCTTGTCGCCTTTTTAATTGTCGGCCCCAAGGACCTGCCCAAAGTGGCGCGCGCCCTGGGCCGTTTTACACGCTTCCTCAAAACCAAATGGGGCGAGTTTCTGGCCGAGACCGAACTGGATGAGACGGTGGCGGAGTTCAAGGCCGCCGAGCGCGACATCAAGCGCACCGTGAAGGACTTAAACCCGCTGGATGAGGTCAAGGAAGCGCAGGACATGGCGCGCAGCGCCTTTTCTGGCAACGACAGCGCCAACTCACCTACCACTGAGGAGAAGAAGGAGGATCAATCATGAGACTGGGCCCGCTTGAGATTATACTGATTTTGGTATTAGCCCTGGTATTGTTTGGCGGCAAGAAGCTGGCCGGCGTCGGCAAGGCGCTGGGGCAAAGCATCCGGGAGTTTAAAAAGGAAGTCGGCGACGGGAAGGACGGCGAAAAGCAGGACGACCCAAGTAAAGACACTGACACCAAAGCGTGATTGAAGGACGCCTGAGGTGCCAATGAGCAAAGCCAAACGCAAAAAAGAACAGGCAGAGAACCAGCAGGGTTTCGCAAGCCATTTACTGGCGCTGCGCAGCATGATGCTGCGCATGGCGCTGATGGTGTTTGCCGCCTTTTTGCTGGTTTTTTATGTGTTTAACCGCCCGCTGGTGGATTTCATCCTGCAGCCGGTTGTTGCCCGCGGCGTTCAGGTGATCGCCACCCGGGTGAGCGAATCATTGATGATGCAGTTCAAGTTAAGCCTGGTGGCCGGCCTGGTCATCAGCATGCCCTTTTTGAACTGGGAGATCTGGCGCTTTGTCGGCCCAGCCCTTTACCCCAAGGAGCGCCGCGCCTACTGGGCGCTGCTGCTGACCACCATCACGCTGTTTTTTGTGGGCGTGGCCTTCTCCTACCTCACCGTGTTCCCGCTGGCAGTCAACCTGTTTTATGAGGCGGGCGAGGGCATCGCCACCTCCATGTGGTCGGTGGAAGGCTATTTCAACTTTATCCTGTCCTTCGTGCTGCCCTTTGGGCTGATGTTTGAACTGCCCGTTGTCATCTACCTGCTGGTGCGCAGCGGCCGGGTAACGGCTGCCGGGATGGGGCGCGCGCGGCGCTACTTTATGCTGGGGGCGGCGGTTGCGGCGGCCGTGTTAACCCCGCCTGATGTGGTGTCCCAGATGCTGCTGCTGCTGCCCATCCTCCTTTTGTATGAGATCAGCACGCTGATCGCGCGCTTTATCAAACCCAGGGAACGGACAGAAGAGGCAGAAGCCTGAGGCCTCCAGTCCTGCAAAAAGCATCTTAAAATCAGGAAACCAGCCGCCCGCCGCCAATCGGGCGGTTTTCGTCCCAGCGGGTCTTCAAATCCAGCCCGCGTAAACGATTTAGACGGCCCGCGCTGCCTTGACACCCCTTTGTCAAACGAATAAAGTGGTAGGGTACCAAGTATTTTAAGGAGGAAACAACATGGAACATCTCCAATCCCGCCGTGATTTTCTCAAGACCTCTGCCAAAGTAGCGGCAGGCGTCGCCCTGGTCTCTGCAGGCCGTCCCCTTCTGAACGCCAGCGCGGAAGCCATTGCGGCCCCGTCCTATCCCTTCCCCTACAAACGGATCGATCCGGACGTGGCGGAAGAGCGCGGCTACAGGGCCTATTTTGAAAAAGGCGGCTGCGCCCGCGGCGCCGCCGATGCCCTGATTGGCCAGTTGGCAGATGATGTTGGCTATCCCTTCAACCAGATTCCGATTGACATGTACGCCAATGGCGCCACCGGTTACGGCGCGGGCAGCCTGTGCGGCTCCCTGGCCGGCGCTGTGAACATGATTGGCCTGGTCTGCGAGCCCGACGACGCCAAAAAGATCACCCAGGAACTGTTTGCCTGGTATCGCAAGGCCGAACTGCCCATCTACCAGCCCAAGATGAAGAGCGTCACCACCGTGGCCAATTCCGTCAACTGCATGGAATCCGTCAGCCACTACATGGAAGCCACCGGTGCCAAAATGGGCGATGACTCCCGCAAGGAGCGCTGCGCTGGCGTGACCGGCGACACCGCCAAGAAGACAGCGGAGCTGCTCAACGCGCACTTCGGCGTCTGATAAAATCCGACACTCCAATTGCCCCGAAGCCAGCCCGGCTTCGGGGTTTATCGTATCGACAAAGTGTCTGCGGACACTTTGTCGGTTTGGAGGAACCGGCATTTTCGCTTGCGAGCTATGCTCGCGGTCAGCGAAAATGCGTGGAATGCATTGCTACGCAATGCCCCGCCCGCCCGGCAGAGCCGAGCGATACGATTACAGTCAGAGGACTGCGCCCTCTGAAACTCCCCAGATTTAGTTTGTCCATAGTCTCATCTTGAGACTTTCTAGCACCAGGGTTTTTCATCATTTTCTAATGATTCCTGCGCTTTTCCCTTAATCAAGCCGGGTTATGATGCCATCAGACCACAAGGTTATGAGGAGGAAACACAATGGAACATTTTGAAATGGTAGAAAAACTGCGCCAGAAGGCAAACATCAGCTACGAGGAAGCCAAAAACGCGCTGGAACAAACCGACTGGGACCTGCTGGACGCCCTGGTCTACCTGGAAAGCCAGGACAAGATCAAAAAGGAGCCGGCGGACAGCTTCACCACAAGGAAGGAAAAGCAAGAGCAGCCCCAGGAGGAAGACCTGCGCGGCGTGTTCACCCGGGTGTTCAGCTACATCGCGGAGTTGATCAACAAGGCCAACAACATCCACATGGATGTGAGCAAACAGGGCAAGACCGCCATCTCCATCCCGCTGACTGTGCTCATCCTGCTGCTCATCTTCATGTTCTGGTGGGTGCTGCCCATCATGGTGCTGGGGCTCTTCCTGGGCTTCCGCTACAGCTTCCGCGGCCACCAGATGACGGGCACCGTCAACAAGGCCATGGACAAGGCGGCGCAGACCGCCGAACAGATCAAAAGCAACATTCACACCGACCCGCACCACGAGGAATAATCCGACCAGGAAGCACAAGGGGCGCAGATCCCCTTGTGCTTTTATGATGCTCATGTGATACTAATGGACAACAGCAATACGACCCAACCCGGAGGAAGCATGCACAAGATTTTACTGGTAGAGGACGAGCCCAACATCGCCCGCTTTGTGGAATTGGAATTGACCCACGAGGGCTATGAGGTCACCAAGGCGGAGGACGGGCGCGAGGGCCTGAAGTTGGCCGAGGGCGGCGGCTTTGATCTGATGCTGCTGGACATCATGCTGCCCGGGCTCAATGGCCTGGAGGTGCTGCGCCGCCTGCGGAAATCCAGCCAGCTGCCCGTGATCATGCTGACCGCCCGGGACGCCGTGATGGACAAGGTGACCGGCCTGGACATGGGCGCGGATGACTACATCACCAAGCCCTTTTCCATTGAGGAATTGCTGGCGCGCATCCGCACCGCCTTGCGCAAACAGGTAAAGCAGGAAACGCAGCAACTAACCTATGGCCCCTTAAGCATGGATGTGATGCGCCATTTGGTGATGATTGATGAGGATACGGTGGAATTAACCGGGCGGGAGTTTTCCCTCTTGCAAACCCTGCTTGAAAACCAGGGCATTGTCCTCTCCCGCGAGACATTGATGGACCGCGTGTGGGGCTATGACTTTGTGGGCGAGACCAACCTGGTGGATGTGTACATCCGCTACCTGCGCGCCAAGATTGCCGAGAAGACGGACCGCAAGCTGATCCAGACTGTGCGCGGTGTGGGCTATGTGCTGCGGGAGGAAGAGGGCGCATGAGCGAAAGCAAGCGCATGAAATCCATCGCAAGGCGGGTGTCCACCAGCTTTGTGCTGCGCCTGCTGTTCATCATGCTGCTGGTTAATATCGTCCTGATCTTCAGCGTCCTGGGCTGGTCGGCCTACAGTGTGGAGAAGGCCGCGCTGGGCAGTGACTGGCAGCCCAGCCTGACGCGCGAACTCCATTTTGACCGCTCGCTGCCCGTCATCACCGGCTTTGAACGTTTGACGTATTCCTTCTCGCTTCCAGGCGGTGAAACACACCGCATGCCCCTGGGCGAAACGCTGTTCAACTTCATCCCTGTTTTAAACGTGCTGCTCATCGCGCAGGTCATCATCGTGGTTATCGAGTACCGCGGCTTTCGCCGAAAAACCCTGCTGCTGCTCTCCCCGCTGCAAAAGATCGCGCAGACCGCGCAGGCCCTCAGCGAAACCCAGTTTGACGAGCAGAAATTTCACAGCCTGGAGGACGCCATCCAGAACATCAGCGTGCTCTCCCCCGGCGCGCGCTTGTCCACCGGCCACAGCGAGCTGATGGGCCTGGAGAACGCGGTGAACAACCTCATCAGCCGGATGCACGAGGCCTACCGGCAGCAGACGCGCTTTGTGTCCGACGCCTCGCACGAATTGCGCACGCCCATCGCGGTCATCAAGGGCTATGCCGAGTTGCTCAACCGCTGGGGCAAGGACGATCCCAAGGTGATGGAAGAATCCGTCGCCGCCATGCTGGCGGAGGCCGACAACATGCAGCGGCTGGTGGAGCAGCTGCTGTTTTTGGCGCGGGGTGACGCGGGCCGCACCGCCTTTTCGCCGGAGAAGGTGGATTTGCGGGAGCTATTGCTGTCCGCGGTGGATGAGTACAAGCTCATCGGCACCAAGCATACCTGGCGCATCCGGGCGGAGGAGCCTGTGTTTACCTTTGGCGATGAAGCCATGCTCAAGCAGGCCTTGCGCATTTTGGCGGACAACGCCATCAAGTACTCACCCGAGGGCTCTATCATCACCCTGCGCGCGCATTACACGCCCCAGGGCATGGCCACCCTCAGCGTGCAGGACAACGGCACCGGCATCAAGGCGGAGGATTTGCCCCATCTGTTTGAGCGCTTCTACCGAAGCGACCCAGCCCGCTCCCGCGGGGGCACTGGCTTAGGCCTGGCGATTGCCAAATGGATCACCGAGCGGCACGAGGGGCACATCGACGTGTTCTCCAGCCTGGGGTTGGGCACGCGCTTCACGATCAATTTGCCCGCCTACAAGGAGGAGGACAAAACAGCCCAGCCGAAAGCCGCCATGGCAGCAGAATAAATTTATTATATTGATATTGAGGAGGCCCATTGATGAACAAGGTGTCACACACTGCCCATCCCCGTCCCGATTTTGCGCGGGCGGACTTCCAGCTGCTCAACGGCAGCTGGCAATTTGCGTTTGATGATGAGGACCAGGGCGTCAAAGACCGCTGGGAGCAGCCGGGGCATACACTGCCCATGACCATTGAGGTGCCCTTTTGCTACCAGAGCAAACAAAGCGGCATCCACACGGATGAGATCCACCCCATTATCTGGTACCGCAGGGCCTTTACCATCGCGCCCGACTGGGCGGGCAGGCACGTCTGGCTGCGCTTTGGCGCGGTGGATTTTGAAGCCTGGGTGTATGTCAACGGGCGGATGGTGGGCAGCCACCGCGGCGGCTACGCGCCCTTTGGGTTTGACATCACGCCCTATTTGGTGGAAGGCGAAAACGACCTGTGCCTGCGGGTGGTGGACACGCCGGATTTGTCCCAGCCGCGCGGCAAGCAGTACTGGCAGCGCGGGCTGATGGGCTGCTGGTACACCCCCACCAGCGGCATCTGGCAGTCGGTCTACCTGGAGGCCACCGGGCACCACAGCTTTGATGTAATTCACGTGACCCCGGACATCGACAGCCGCGAGGCGCGCATCAACACATTGATTGTGGGCGAGGTGAAAACGCCCCTGATGATTGAATATGAAGTGTCCCTGGACGGCCGGATTACCCACCGCGGGCAGTGGCAAACCACCACACCCCGCGCCAATTTGACCCTGGACATGCGCGAGGCGGGTGTGGACTCCATGCGCTATTGGCGGCCGGAGGACCCGGCACTGTATCAGCTCACCCTCACCTTAAAGCAGGAGGAACAGCCCCTGGACTGCGTGACCACCTACTTTGGCATGCGGTCGGTTGAGGTCAAAAACGGGCAGGTACTGCTCAACCACCAGCCCATCTACCAGCGCCTGGTGCTGGACCAGGGCTACTGGCCCGACACCCTGCTTACCCCGCCGGATGAGGAAGCCATCATCGCGGATGTAAAATGGATCAAGGAACTGGGCTTTAACGGGGTGCGCAAGCACCAGAAGGTTGAGGACCCGCGCTTTTACCACTGGTGTGACCGCATGGGCGTCTTAGTCTGGGGCGAATTGCCGGCCAGCTACACCTACAACAACCAGATGCTTCAAAACAATGTCAACGGGATGATGGACTTCATCAATCGGGATTACAACCACCCCAGCATTATTGCCTGGGTGCCGCTGAACGAATCCTGGGGTGTGCGGGAAATCTATGCCGATCCCAAACAGCAGGCGGCGGCCCGCATGCTGACGCAGCTTTGTTACGCGGCGGACGGCACCCGCATCATCAGCGCCAATGACGGTTGGGAGCAGACGGAAACCGACATCTGCGGTCTGCATGATTACGCGGCAGATGGCGAAACCATCGCCCGCCACTTCGCCGACCGCGCGCAGGTGGAGCAGACCGGCTGTGACTGGCGCCTGGCTTATGCCAAGGGCGTTGTGCCAAGCGGCAAGGAAGCCTTTATCATCACCGAGTACGGCGGCATCGCCATGCAAAACAAAGGCGCGCAGGAGGACATGGGCGGCATGGCCACCTGGGGCTACCACGACAAGGTGGAGGACGAGGACGCCTTCTTGGCCCGCTATGAGGATGTGACCAGCGCCATCTTTGACATCCCCTATTGCGTGGGCTACTGCTATACGCAATTGACCGACGTCATGCAGGAGATCAACGGCCTGCTGGGGCCGGACCGCGTGCCCAAAGCCGACCCGGCCAAAATCCGCAAGATTAACCGCGCCTAATCCCGATTTTACCTACATTTTACATGATTCCTTCTTCCTTCGCATGATCACGGGACAGGAAGCCCGGGGCTGGGGTATATAGGGCACAGGGCGGGGTTTGCCAAATGTTTTGCCCCGCGCCGGGAAGGAATACCATGAGGAATGTAAAAAGGCGCTGGCCCAGGCGCTTGTTGATTGGGTTTGTCATCATCTTGGCGGCGCTGCTGCTTGCCATATGGCTTTTGATGGGCAGCAGCATCACCTCCCTTGCCAGCATCAGGCGGCCGCAAGCGGACAAGGACTTCTTTGTCATGGACTACCAGGCCGATTACGCGCTGGACAAATTGCTGGAGGACGGTATCGCCAGTGATACGGAGCTGATCCAGTTTCTGGTGCGCAACCTCTTGATGGGGCTGCCGGTCACCATTGATGTGCCGGAGATTGGCTGCACCACCTTTGTGGCCAAAACCCCGGCGGGCGGCCACCTGTTTGGGCGCAATTTTGACCTGACAGAATCCCCCGGCAGGCTGCTGTATACCAGGCCCAAGACAGGCTATGCCAGCATGAGCATGGTGAACCTGAGCTTCCTGGGCTTTTCGCCAACAGATCTGCCCACCAACCTTTTGAACAGTTTCAAAGCGCTGGCCGCCCCTTATGTGCCCATGGACGGCGTGAACGAGAAGGGGCTTGCCATTGGCGTGTTGATGCTGCAGACCGGGAACACCAAGCAGGATACCGGCAAAAAGCCCATCACCACCACGGTGGCCATCCGCATGATTTTAGACCGCGCCGCCACCGTGGATGAGGCGGTGGAGTTGCTACGCGGCTATGACCTGCAGGCCTCCGCCGGCGGGGACCACCACTTCCACCTGGCGGACGCGCAGGGCAACTCCGTCGTGGTCTCCTACGAGAATAACGAGATGGTGGTCACCCAGTCTAAGGCCGCCGCCAACTTCCGCCTGGTGCCGGGCGCCCATGACCCCCGCGGCATCGGCCATGACCGCTATGACGGCGCGATAAAGCGCTTGGCAGAAACAGACGGCAGCCTGAGCGTGCAGGAAGCCATGGACCTGCTTGAAAAAGTGCACTCCATCCCCGAAATGTGGCCGGATAAGGAGACCCAGACCCAGTGGAGCGCGGTGTATGACCTGCAAAACCAAAGCCTGCTACTGTCCATCGCGCGGGATTTTGAGCAGCTGGAAACATATCATTTAAACACCCAGTGATCATGTGATCATCACTCTGCCAAATGCCCTCCCAAACATAAGCATTACCACCTGCAGATGGGATTTTCCATTTGCGGGTTTTTCATGCACGAAAAACACGCTCTGCCGCGTTTAATGGATGTCACCCAAATGGTCCTTCAATAACCAGGAAGGAATGTGCTATGAAAAAATCATCTCTCTCCCTGCTCTGTGCTGTCGTTCTTATCTTAGCACATCTTCTCCCCGTGTACGCAGGCAGCGAGACCTTGCGCTATCGCCTCAATGAACGCCACCCCGGTTTTCAGGCTTTCAAGGAGGCGCACCCTGACCTTACCCTGGTGCGGGATGAAACGGAATACCTCAACAGCTTTCAACGCCTGGGCGCATTGATTACCGGCACCTTCACAAGCGACGTATTCAATATGAGTTCCGGCATGGACGACTGCCAGCAGATCTTCTCCAAAGGCTATTGCACAGCCCTTGACCAGAGCGAGATGCTGCGCAGTTTGATCAGCCGCATGCACCCCATGATCGTGCGTCAGGTGACATGGGATAACCAGCTTTTAGCCTTGCCCAGCAGTCTTGTTTTCTCCTACTACGCGATTAACCGCAATGCCTGGGCGGAAGCGGGGCTGAGCACGGAAGATATTCCGCAGAGTTTTCCCCAGTTGTTGGACTTTCTCTCGCGCTGGTGTGACCGTGCTGAAGCGGAAATGGACCCCGGCATCCGTGTCATCAGCAGTTGGGATTATGAACTGTATTCCCCCTTCAGCTATATCGAGCGGCTGACCGGGCTGTTGATTCACAACCACATGATGCAGCTTGAGTATGCGGGCGAGCCGGTGCGTTTTCACACACCCGAAATGCTGGAACTGCTGGCGCAGATTCGGGACATCGGCCAGCGCCTCTATGACAACGAGCCGCCACCCCAAGATGTGGAATCAGGCGGCGGCAAAGAATTATTCGCGTCCATATCCCCAGGGGATTTTGGCGAAAACTGGCCTCAACACGCGGAGGACATGTTTTACCTCCCCATCAAGGAAAGCCAGCCGCGGCTGATTGAAGCCAAGCTCGATATGTTTGCTGTCAATGGGCGAACAAAAGTCCCGGACTTAGCCATTCAACTGCTGGAATCACTGTCAACAGCGATGCCGGAGCACGAGACGGTGTTTTTGTTCCAGGATGCGGAGCCTGTTTTAAATCCCAACAATGATCGCAGTCGCAGTATCACCCAGGAAAACATCGCAAAGACCGAAGAAAAGTTGAAAGACGGCAATCTGTCCAGCCACGAGCGCCAGGATCTGGAGGCCGCATTGGCAAAATATCAAGCAATTCTATCATCCCTCGACACGGACGAAGAACGCTATCTGATGTCTTCCAGCCAACTGGCAGACTACAAAACCATGGCTGACAAACTCTGGTTTCCCAAGCCCGGCTTTTTCAACGAGGGCGAGGACCACTTCCGCCTTCGGCAACTGATTGACCGGTTTGCCGCCGGGCAGCTGGACGGCCCAGGCTTCCTGCAGGAGCTGGACCGCATCGTCATCACCATGGAGCAAGAGCGCATGTAAGCACCCAATCTTTAAAAACCCCCGCAATTCCCGTGTTTTCCAGCCCCGTTTTGGTTGAAAAACAAGGGGTACGGTGCTATACTTCATCATGGCTGGCTGCGCAGGCTACGCGTAGCCTCTGTTTTTCTGCGGGGCCAAACCTGGTTTGGTCTCTGACCTGACGAAAGGAAGCATGTATGAAAACAGTGGATTTCCTGCGGGAGATCACAAGGCTGCGCGGGCTGTCCGGGGATGAAGGCATCGTAAGCGCCTTTGTCGCCAAGCAGTTTGAGCCCTACTGCGATGAGGTCACGGTGGACGTGATGCACAACGTGATCGCGCGCAAAAAGGGCCCCGGCAAAAAGGTGATGTTCGCCGCGCACCTGGATGAGATTGGCCTGATGGTTGTCAAAATTGAGGACGACGGCAGCATCCGTATGGGCCAGGTTGGCGGTGTGGACCCGCGCATCCTGCCCGGGCAGCGCGTCACCGTCTTTGGCAGGGAGCCTTTGCTGGGCATCATCGGCGCCAAGGCGCCCCATCTGCTGAGTGAGGCGGAGCGCGGCAAAAACTACAACCGCGAGGACCTGCACGTGGACCTGGGCTTGCCCGCTTCCCGCGTGAAGGAACTGGTGCAGATCGGCGACCAGATCCAACTGGAGCACCGCTTCACCGAGTTAAAGAACAACCGCATCGCGGTGAAGACCTGTGATGACCGTGCCTGCGTGGCGATGATGTTTGACGCGCTCAAGCGCCTGCAGAACATCCGCCATGACGCGGATTTATACTTTGTTGCCACCGCCCAGGAGGAGGTGGGCTCCCGCGGCGCCAAAACATCGGCCTTCGCGCTGGAGCCGGATTACGCGGTCGCGCTGGACGTGTGCCACGCGGATACGCCCGGCGCGCCCCAGGGCAGAACCATGAAGCTGAACTCCCTGGTGGCCTCCATGGGGCCTTATTTGCACCCCGTGCTGCGCGGCAAGCTGATGGACGTGGCTAAAGAAAACAACATCACCCTGCAAACCGCGGTGGTGCCGCGCTATACCAGTACAGACGCGGACGACATCGGCGCCGCGCGCGACGGCATCCCCACCGTCCTCCTGGAACTGCCGCTCAAATACATGCACACCACGGTGGAATTGCTGGATGGGAACCTTCTGGGGGAAGGCGGTCGCCTGCTTGCGCAGTTTGCCGCCGCCGTCAAGGAAGACTGGGAGGATGAGCTATGGACTTAAAGACCCTGACTGAAGCCTTTGGCCCCTCTGGCTATGAAAACGAGGTGCGCAAGCTGCTGAAGGAAGCCGCCAGCGCATACTGCGATGATATCACCATTGACCGCAGCGGCAACCTGGTGTGCAGAAAGCCGGGCCGTGACCATGCCAAGCCCGCTGTCACCTTCGCCGCGCACATGGATGAGATCGGCTTTATCATCACCGGCTACACAGATGACGGCCTGCTGCGCTTCCGCCCCATCGGCGGGGTGGACCCGCGGGTGGTGGTATCCAAGTTGGTCCTGATTGGCCCGGACCGCATCAAGGGCATCATCGGCGCGATGGCCATCCACCTGCAGACCGCCGCGGACCGCGAGCGGGTGCTGGGTTATGACAACCTGTATATCGACATCGGCGCTTCAGACGGCAAGGAGGCCGAAAAGCTGTGCCCCCTTGGCACCTACGCTGTGTTTGACAGCGAGTATACCGAGTTTGGCGACGGCTTTGTCACCGCGCGCGCCCTGGATGACCGCGTGGGCTGCCTGAACCTGCTGGAAATTTTAAAGAACAGCGACTACGAAGGCGATTTGTGCTGCGTGTTTGTCACCCAGGAAGAAGTGGGCCTGCGCGGTTCCGCCGGCGCGGCCTTCCTGCTGCAGCCGGATATCGCCATCATCCTGGAGGGCACCGCCGCCAATGACCTGGGCGACACGCCCCCGCGCTACCAGGTGTGCGTGCCGGGTGAGGGCGTGGCCATCAGCTTCATGGACCATGCCAGCATCGCGGACCGTGACCTATTTCACCAGATGAAGGAGGTCGCCGCCCGGCAGGGCATCCCGCACCAGATCAAGCGCGCCATCACCGGCGGCAACGACGCGGGCAGTTTCCAGACCGCCGGCAAGGGCGCCAGGACCTGTGTCCTCTCCGTCCCCTGCCGCTATATCCACTCCGGCAACAATGTCGCCAAACTCAGTGACATCAAGGCGCAGGCTGATTTGGCCATCGCGTTTCTCAACAGCTTATAAGCAAGAGGAGGAATACCATGCTTCGCGATACACTGCAAACCCTGCTTTCCTGCTACGGCCCCTCCGGCAGCGAGCATGCCGTCGCCGACAAGGTGCGCGAGTTGCTCTCCGGCCATGTGGACAGCATGAAAACCGACGCGCTGGGCAACCTGATTGTGGAAAAATTCAGCGCGGATGACAACGCCAAGACCATCATGATCGCCGCCCACATGGACCACATCGGCCTGGTGGTGACCAACATTGAAAAAGACGGCTTCCTGCGCGTGAGCGCCATTGGCGGCATCGGCCCCCGGCTGGTCAGCGGCCGCAAGGTGGTTTTCGCGGACGGCACCCCCGGCGTTTGCGCCACCCAGCCCAACAAAAAGAACCCCAGCGCGCAACCCAGCTTAAACGACGTCTTCATTGACATCGGCGCGGAAAGCCAAGAGGAAGCGGAAAAGCTGGTCGCCATCGGGGATGTTGCCGTCTACGCGCCGGACTTCACCCAACTGGGCCGCCACAAGGTGGCCAGCCCCGCCATGGATGACCGCTGCGCCTGCGCGCTTCTGGTGGAGCTGCTCATGTACGCGGACAACCAAAAGCACAACATCGTGGGCGTCTTCACCACCCAGGAGGAAGTTGGCCTAAGAGGTGCTACCGTCGCCGCCTTCACCGTGCAGCCGGACATCGGCCTGGCGCTGGATGTGACCGGCTGGGGCGACACGCCGGAGACCGACCTGCCCGCCGTCAAACTGGGCGCGGGCCCGGCCGTCAAGATCATGGACCGCAGCATGATTGCCACGCCCAGCGTGCGCGAGAAGCTGTTTGAAGCGGCCGATATGGCGGGCGTCGCGGTGCAGCGCGAGGTGCTGGCCTACGGCGGCACCGACGGCGGCGCCATCCAGCTAAGCCGCGGCGGCGTGCCCACGGGCACCCTGTCCATCCCCTGCCGCTATGTGCACTCCGCCAACGAAGTCATCGACATGCGCGACATGGAAGGTGCCCTCAAGGTGCTTTTGCAGTTTGTCGACCTGGCATAAATTTTAGAAAAAGGAACACCACATGAAAGAACAATTGACCGCGAAGCACCTGCGCAGCCTGTTTATCGAGTTTTTTGTGAAGAAGGGGCACACCGTGATCCCCTCCGCTTCGCTCATCCCGGAAAATGACCCCACCGTGCTGTTTACCACAGCCGGTATGCATCCTTTGGTGCCCTATTTGATGGGGCAGCCGCACCCGGCCGGCAAGCGCCTGTGCAACGTGCAAAAATGTGTGCGCACCGGTGACATTGACGACGTGGGCGACAAAAGCCACCTCACCTTCTTTGAGATGATGGGCAACTGGAGCCTGGGCGATTATTTCAAGGAGGAGATGATCCCCTGGAGCTGGGAGTTTTTGACCAGCCCTGACTGGCTGGGCCTGGACCCGGACACGCTGGCCTTCTCCGTCTTTGAAGGGGATGAGCACGCCCCGCGGGATGAGGAAAGCTACAACCTGTGGATCAAGGCCGGCGCCAAGCCGGAGCAGATCTTCTATTTGCCCAAGGAGAACAACTGGTGGGGGCCCGCTGGTCTCACCGGCCCCTGCGGCCCGGATACCGAGATGTTCATCGTGCGCGATCAGGAGCCCTGCGGCCCGGATTGCAGCCCGGCCTGTGACTGCGGCAGGTACCTTGAGATCTGGAACGACGTGTTCATGCAGTACAACAAGCTGGCAGACGGCACCTATGAGCCCTTGCAGCACGCCAATGTGGACACCGGCATGGGCCTGGAGCGCACCGTGCTGGTCTTAACCGGCAAGGACTCTGTGTATGAGACCGACCTGTTCTCCGGCATCATCAAAAAGATTGAGGAATTGTCCGGCAAAACCTACGCGGGTGCGGATGAGGACACCCTGCGCGCCTTCCGCGTGGTGGCTGACCACATGCGCACCGCCACCTTCATCCTGGGCGACCCGCGCGGCGTCTCCCCCTCTAACGTGGACCAGGGCTATGTGCTGCGCCGCTTAATCCGCCGCGCGGTGCGCTATGGCCGCCAGCTGGGCCTGGGGGATGATTTCACGGCCGAGATTGCCATTGTCATCATCGACCAGTACCAGGACGTGTATCCGGAACTGAAAGCCAAGCGCTCCTTTGTGCTGGAGCAGTTGCTGCTGGAGGAGAAGCGCTTCGCGCGCACCATCAGCCAAGGCATGCGCGAGTTTGACAAGATGCTCTCCCACATGAAGGAAGGCATGGACAGCTTCAAGGCCATGCGCGACAAGCTGCAGGACACCGTGTTTTCCACCGACATGCTCAAGCGCATGCAGGAAGCCCAGCAGGTGATGAGCAACGTGGGCTCCACCCTGGAGCCGGTGCCGGAGTTGGCCAGCTTTGCCAAGGAAGTGCAAAAGCTGAAGGAAGCCTTCAAGACCATTGAGGACTTCCGCGGCGTGCTGGAAGAGCATCTGTCCGGCCTGCGCACCATCCCCGGCCGCGACGCCTTCAAGTTGTATGACACCTACGGCTTCCCGGTGGAGATTACCATGGAGTTGGCCGAGGAGCACGGGCTGAAGGTGGACCAGGGCGCGTTTGAACAGCGCTTCCGTGAGCACCAGAAGGCCAGCCAGGCAGGCGCGCAGCAGCGCTTCAAGGGCGGCCTGGCCGATGACAGCGAGCAGACCACCAAACTGCACACCGCCACCCACCTGCTGCAGGCAGCCCTGCGCCAGGTATTGGGCGATGAGGTGGAGCAGCGCGGCTCCAACATCACGGCGGAGCGCCTGCGCTTCGACTTCACCTTTGGCCGCAAGGTAACCAAGGAAGAACTGGATCAGGTGGAAGCCATCGTCAACCAGGCCATAAAAGACGATCTGCCCATCACCTATGAGGAGATGACGGCAGAGGAGGCCAAGAACTCCGGCGCCATCGGCCTGTTTGGTGACCGCTACGGCGAGATGGTGCGCGTTTACTCCGCGGGTGATTTCAGCAAGGAAATCTGCGGCGGGCCGCACGTAAACAGCACGGGCGAGTTGGGCAGCTTCAAGATCCAGAAGGAAGGCAGCTCTTCCGCCGGGGTGCGCCGCATCCGCGCGGTGGTCGGCCAATAAACAATAAATAGATGAACAAAGCATAATTCCTGGTTTCCGGGAATTATGTTTTTATAAGGAGGATATATTATGCCATTATTTGAAATGCCCTTTGAGCAGCTGCTTACCTATGAGGGCAGAAACGAGAAACCGCAGGATCACAAGGCCTATTGGGACCGCGCCATCCAGGAGATGCATGCCATGGGCACCAAGGCGGAGCTGATCCCGGCAAGTTTCAAAGCGCCCGGGCTGGACTGCTTTGACCTGTATTTTTCAGGTGTGGGCGCAGCGCGCGTATACGCCAAGCTGCTGGTACCCAAGGGCGCTGAAAAAAGCCCCGCCGTGGTGCGTTTTCATGGCTATGCCGGCAACTCCGGCGACTGGGTGAACCATGTGGCCTATGCCCAGTCCGGCTTTGTGGTAGCGGCCCTGGACAGCCGCGGGCAGGGCGGCAAATCTGAGGATGCGGGCAGCGTGAAGGGCAACACCTACCACGGGCAGATCATCCGCGGCCTGGATGACCCGGACCCGGACAAGCTGCTCACCCGCGCCCTGTTTTTGGACGCGGCGCAGCTGGCGCGTGTGGTGATGGACCTGCCCTTTGTGGACGAAAACCGCGTAGGCGCCACCGGCGGCAGCCAGGGCGGGGCTTTGACCCTGGCCTGCGCGGCCCTAGAGCCGCGCATCAAGCGCCTGGCCCCCACCTTCCCCTTCATGTGCGATTACCGCCGCGTGTGGGAGATGGACCTGGCGGTGGGCGCCTATGCTGAACTGCGCGATTATTTCCGCCTGTTTGACCCACAGCACAAGCGCGAGGAAGAGATCTTCACCAAGCTGGGCTATGTGGACCTGCAACATCTGGCGCACCGCATCAAGGGCGAAACCTTGATGAGCATCGGCCTGATGGACACCATCTGCCCGCCCTCCACCCAGTTTGCCGCCTACAACAAAATTACCGCCAAAAAGCGGTTTGAACTGTGGCCGGACTTTGGGCATGAGAATCTGCCCGGCAACGAGGACATCATTTTTGAGTTTATGCTGGGCCTGTAAGCCAGATTTGTACAACCATTGCACAAGTGCTATAATTTACGATTGTTGAAGAAAATACTTTTAAGGAGGACTTCATTTTGATTCCAGACATCGTCTCCTCCCTGCAGGGCAGTTTTGCCAAGGGCGCGCACTCCGAGCTGCGCGCCCAGCGCAGCCTGGCCCGGCGCGTGGTGCTGCTGGGCGGCAACCTGGTGGGCAACACGCGCTCTGACAGCCAGGGCGTATGCGCCCGCGTCTACAAAAACGGCGTGTACGGCTTTGCCTCCGCCGCAGATCTAAGCCAGGACGCCGCCCGCCGCGCGCTTGAAACGGCCAGCAAAAACGCGGTCTTTTTGGATGAGCGCGTCAAACCTGGCAAAGGCGCCCTGCCGGACATCAAAAGCGGCAGCCTGCCACCCCAACCCGACTTTTTGGACCTGGAGCAAAAGCGCTACCTGGACTTTGTGAACCCCATTGATGAGTACATCAAATCCAAGTATGAACACCTCACCAGCCGCACCATCGTCGCGACGGCTGACTCCATGGAAAAGCAGATTGTGACCAGTGACGGCTATGCCGCGCACATTCTGGCGCCCCGCGCCTATGTGTATGTCATCCTCAACAGCCAGACCAAGGACGGCATGCCGGTGGAGGTTTTCAAGGCCTTTGGCGGCCCGGGCAGCTTTGACGTGGCCCTGGGCAACCCGGAAGACATCCATGAGGAAATTGACGCGCTGTATGACCACCTGATGAAAAAGCGCGAGGGCGTGTTTGCCTCAGCCGGGCTTAAGACCGTCATCCTCTCCGGCGAGATGTCCGGCATCCTGGCGCATGAGGCCGTGGGCCACACGGTGGAGGCCGACCTGGTGCTGGGCGGCTCCGTCGCCGGGCCGATGCTGGGCAAGATGGTGGCCAGCCCCCTGGTGTCCATGACCGACTTCGCGCACACCGCCTTTGGCGAGAAGGTGCCGCTGCCCGTATATGTGGATGATGAGGGCGTGCTGGCTGATGACGCGGAATTAATCAAGGACGGCAAGCTGGTTGGCTTCATGGTCAACCGCGAGACCGGGCGCCATTTTGGCATGGAGCCCAAGGGCAATGCCCGCGCCTTCGCCTTCAATGACGAGCCCTTGATCCGCATGCGCAACACCGTGGTGCATCCCGGTGAGAGCAAGCTGGAAGACATGATCAAGGCCACCGAGGACGGCTACTATCTGATGTACACCAACAACGGCCAGGCCGACACCACGGGTGAGTTCATGTTTGGCGTGACGGTGGGTTATGAGATCAAGGAAGGCAAATTAGGCAAAGCCATCTTTGACACCACCATCTCCGGCGTCGCCTTTGACATGTTAAAGACGGTGGACATGGTGTCCGATACCCTCACCTGGTCTTCCTCGGGCTTTTGCGGCAAAAAGCAACCCATGCCAGTTTCCATGGGCGGGCCCGAATTGCGCTGCCAGGTCATGATAGGAGGGAAATAAATGAACCGCGAATTACAAGCCGCCAAACAGGCGTTAGAACATCTGTTGGTGGACGGCGTGCATGACGCCAGCGTCAGCGCGTCCACCAGCCGCAAGAGTGAGTTTACCGTTGATTCCGGTAAATTCAACCTGCTGCGCACCACACTGGACCACTCCCTGGGCCTGATGGCCATCAAGGGGCATTGCCGCGGGACGGTCTCCGGCAACAGCTTTGAAGAAGAAGCCATCAAGGCTGCCGCCCGTGACTGCATCGCTTCCGCCGAGGCAGGCCAGCCGGATGAAGCCTGGGAGATTGCCAGGGAAGGCGAAGGCAGCTTCGTCTCCGGCGCGCCGGAACCGGACATGGACAAGCTGTTTACGCGCACCAAGGAGCTGCTGGACAGCGTGAAGGCCGAATACCCTAAGGTGATGCTGGAGCAGGTGGTCACCGCGCACACCACCCACAAGAGCGTCTACCTCAACAACCATGGCGTGCAGTATGAGAGCACCTCGGGCAGCTATTCCGTCTCCCTGATGTTCTCCGGCCAGGAGGGCGAGAAATCCTCCTCCTTCAACGGGGCCTACCTCATCACAGACAACCTGGACACGCCCTTTCTGGAGCTGTCCAACATCCGCCAGAACCTGGCGGACGCCGAGAACCAGATCCACACCAAGCCCGCTGAAGGCAAGTTTGAGGGCACCGTCATCTTTACGCCCGACTGCCTGGGCAGCATGCTGTACTCCCTGATTGGCAACTATGTGACCGACGGCGTGCTGCTGGACGGCACCAGCCTGTGGAAGGACGCCCTGGATACAAAGGTGGTGGACGAGCGCATCACCCTGTCCATGAATCCCTCGGACAGCCGGGTGGTAAACGGTGAGAAATACACCGGCGAAGGCTTTATCAGCCAGGATTTTGACCTGATTAAAAACGGCGTGCTCAAGCAGTTTATGCTGTCCAGCTACGGCGCCAACAAGGTGGGCAAGACCCGCGCGCCCAACTTCAGCTACGCGATGATCATGCAGCCGGGCGATACCCCGCTTGAGGAATTGATCAAGAACACAAAAAAAGGCCTCTTGGTTTCCCGCTACTCCGGCGGCGCGCCGGGCACCGGCGGTGAGTTCTCCGGCGTTGCCAAGAACTCCTTCCTCATTGAGGACGGCAAGGTAACAACCGCTGTGAGCGAGACCATGATTTCTGGCAACCTGGCCGGCATGCTCAAGGACATCGTCGGCATCTCCAAGGAAACGGTGGAGGACGGCACCGGCTCCCTGCCCTGGCTGGCTGTGGACGGGATTACGATCTCGGGGAAATAACACCGCAGTTTTAACACTTTACGGGGAAGGCGAACACAACAAGCCTTCCCCGTGTTTTTCTGATTGCGCCGGCTTTTGAAACATGCCATAATACCATCAGAAGTTAACAGGAGACGTACACATGCCCAACAACACCCTTATGCCTGCCAGCGAGATTGATCTGGCATCTTTGATTCATATAATCAGGGGTACACAGGTCATGCTGGACAGTGATTTGGCGGCTCTGTATCAGGTGGAAACCAAGCGCTTAAATGAAGCAGTCAAGAGAAACAAAGAACGGTTTCCCAAGCAATTTATGTTTCAACTCAGCGATGATGAATACACACACTTGAGGTCGCAGATTGCGACCTCAAGTGTAGCAAGTCAGTATGGCGGCAGACGATACAATCCCTTCGTTTTCACAGAGCAGGGAATCGCCATGCTCTCCGCGGTGCTACGTAGCAAAATCGCAATTGATGTCAGCATCCGGATTATGGACGCCTTCGTTAAGATGAGACGATTCCTTATCAACAACCAGGCGTTTTTATCCAGGTTGGATCAGGTTGAATTGAAGCAGTTGGAAACAGACCGAAAGCTGGAGCAAGTTTTTCATCACATCGCCTCACAAACTGAAGTAAAACAAAACATCTTTTTCCAAGGCCAAATCTATGATGCCTTCAGTTTCCTCATCGACCTGATACAGAAGGCGAAAAAATCTATCTATTTGATTGACAATTATGTTGACACCCACACGCTGAATATCCTAAGCAAGAAAAACAAAGATGTTGAAGTAACTATCTTCACCGCTGGTAAAGGCAGGCTGTCTAAGCAAGACATCCATACTTTCAATCTGCAATATCCCGTGCTAAGCGTTAATAAAAATACAAGTTTTCATGACCGATTCGTCATCCTGGATGAAAAAGAAGCCTATCACATTGGTGCATCTATCAAGGACGCTGGCAAAAAATGCTTTGGGATTACCAAAATGGAGGATAAGAGTTTAATTGAAAGTCTGATAAAACAAATAAATGGATAGCAGCGTCCAGTTTCCAGATGGTGTATTATATGTTATTTGGAATGGATGATTATCAATCTCAACAAAATTTATAACAGGAGGGCATACCATGACAAACTTTTGGAAGAAGATTGATCCCCGCAAATGGGTGGAGCTGGCTTCCCCCGTCACCCTGACCTTCGCCGGGCTGTCGCTGATCGCGCTGATCATCGGCGCGCTGACCGGCGGGGCATCCACAGGGGCGCTGTTTTCGGTATACCGCTCCTCCGCGTCTGATTTCCTGTTTTATCCGCGGCTCTTTTTGCATGTGCTGGGCCATGCCAACTTCGCGCATTTCGCCAACAACATGGCGCTATTTTTGGTGCTGGGGCCGATTATTGAAAAGCAATACGGTGCCAGGCGGCTCATCATCATGATTTTGATCACCGCGCTGATGACCGGGCTGTTCCATTTGCTGATCTCACCCACCAGCGCGGCGCTGGGCGCCAGCGGCATTGTGTTTATGTTTATCCTGCTCTCCGCCGCCTCCGGCCGCAAAAACAAGAAGGTGCCGCTCACGCTGCTTCTGGTCGCTGTGATCTACCTGGGGCGCGAAATTGGCGGCGGCATCTTCCAGTCTGACAACGTGTCCCAAATCGCGCACATCATCGGCGGCCTGTGCGGCTGGGCTTTTGGGATGATTTTTCAAAAGAAACAGACCGTATAAAAAGAAAATAAAATATCAATGAACCTTTTTGCTCTTCTTTGCGACTACATGATTGAAAGGAGGTTGCAAAGTGGACGATGTGTTGACCCTCGCGCGCAGCGGAAACCCTGCAGCCTTCGAGCGGCTGGTTACGCCTTACCTCAAAGGGCTGTACGGCTTCATCAGAAAGCGGGTGGATGAGCAGGCGGAGGATGTCTACCAGGAAACGCTGCTGTCCGCCTGGCAGGCCCTCCCCGGCTTTCAGCAAAACGCCTCCATCAAAACCTGGCTGTACGCCATCGCCGGCTACAAATGCGCGGACGCCCTCAGGAAACACATGCGCCAGCCGCAAATGGAAGAAATGGACGAGCGGGCCGCAAGCCCCGGTTTTGAGGAGGGCACCCTGGCGCGCATGGACATCAGGGACGCCCTGGATGCCCTGGGGGCCGAGGACCAGCAGCTGCTGTACCTGGTGTACCACGAGGGGTTTACGCAAAAGGAAGCCGGCGTCATCCTGGGGATTCCCGAAGGCACCGTCAAAAGCAGGCTGTACAGGCTGCGCGGCATCCTGCAACAAGCGCTGGGAGGTGAACAAGATGGAACATGAACAAATCCGTGAGCACCTGCCCCGGTTCATCACCGGCAGCCTGGGGGCGCAGGAGAGCCTGGCCATCAGCCAGGCCCTGGCAGAGCACCCCGAACTGATGGCCGACCTGCGCCTGGCGCTGGCGCTGCACAAAGCCTTTGAGGAGGAGCTGACAATGCCGCCGCCCCTGCCGGCCGTCATCTACCAGCAAGCGCGGCAGCCCGTACCCCTGCTACCAACGGCGCTCACCGGCAGCATCCGTCAGCTGCGCCAGGCGGCAGACATTACCAGCAAGGCAATCAAACTGGCTTTCAAAATGATCTAACAAAGGAGAATTGACATGAGCGAAAACAAACGCGAATTTGACATCAAGGACACGCACGAACTGGGCCAGATCCTGGATACCGTTGGGGACAAGGTGCCCAAGTTGATCAAGGACATCATGGGCAGCCTGTACTCCAAGGAGAACGCCGCCAACATGGGCCAGGCCGTCGGCACCTATTACAAGGAGCTGATCGCGGCCGGCATCCCGCAGGAGGACGCGCTGGACATGGCCAAGAGCATGGCCTTCTCCCTCAAGGACATCCAGTTCAACAGCGGTAAGTAAGCCTGGTCTGTTTTGATGAACACACCCCGCACACGCAATGGCTTCAAGACCATCTGGTCGGTGCTGCGCTTAATCGGCGCAGCGCCGGGCCTGATGATTGCCGCATCCAGTGAGTACCGGCGCTTTAGGAAAACCTTCATCGCGCACGCGGTGTCAGGCGGCCTGCCGCCAGAGGCGGCGGAGGAGATTGCCAAGCGCTACAAACCCACGAAACTGATCCGATCAATTCCAGGAGTAAATAACAACAACACCGACACCGTTTCCTGAGGGAGACGGTGTTTTCAGGTAGATTGCGCGGAAATTTGCCGCGTTTTTTTGATGCCCACACAACAAACGGGTATGATAGTGTTGTGAAACGCGAAGAACTCCCGAGTACAAACGGCAATACGGCTGTTTGAGAAAGGAGAGGGATATGACCACGAAGATGACAACCCTGTTTGGCATCCAGCACCCCATCATCCAGGGCGGGATGGCCTGGGTGGCGGACGCGCAGTTGGCAGCTGCTGTCTCCAACGCCGGCGGGCTGGGGATGATTTCCGCCTATGGCTTAAGCGGCCAGGAATTGCGCGCGCAGATTCACGCCTGCCGCGAACTGACAGACAAGCCCTTTGGCGTCAACATCATGCTGATGAGCCCGCAAGCGCAGGAAGCGGCCCAGATTGCGGCGCAGGAAAAAGTGGCTGTCGTCACCACCAGCGCCGGCCTGCCCACCCGCTTTATGCCCATCTGGCGGGACGCGGGCATCAAGGTGGTGCCGGTGGTGGCCAATGTGGCCATGGCCAAGCGCGTGGCGCGGGACGGCGCCAGCGCCGTGATTGCCGAAGGCTATGAGGCCGGCGGGCATGTGGGCGAATTGACCACCTTAACCCTGGTGCCGCAAATCGCGGACGCGGTGGATTTGCCGGTCATCGCGGCGGGCGGTATCGCCGATGGCCGCGGGCTGGCCGCGGTGCTGATGCTGGGCGCAGCGGGCGCGCAGGTCGGCACCCGCTTTTTGGCGGCGGACGAGTGCGGCATCCCCCAGTGCTTCAAGGATGAGGTGCTGCGCGCGCGGGATACGGACACCATGGTGGCAGGCAAACGCCGCGGAATCCAGGTGCGGGCGCTGAAAAACAGCTATATGCAGGAATTGGCCGAACAGGAGATGAACCCGCATGTGAGCAACGCGGAACTGGAGCAGCACGGCAGCGGCGCGCTCTGGCGCGCGGTGAAGGAAGGCGATATGGTCACCGGCTGCATCATGGCCGGCCAGGCAGCCGCCCTGGTGAAGGAAACCATGCCCGCCGCCCAGATTATCGCGCAGATCATGCAGGGCGTAAAAGCGCTGATGCCCGCTTGAGACAGCGGATAAACATCCGCTTGTTTGCTTGTAATTTTGGACGGATGCGGTAGAATGGGCGCAGCACATGAACGCCAGGAGGGCCGTTATTTACCATGAGTTACGCCGATACCGTCTTTATCAATAACTGCAAGCACATTTTAAGCGAGGGCATCTGGGACCGTGACCAGGCCGTGCGCCCCAAATGGGAGGATGGCACGCCCGCGCACACCGTCAAGGCTTTTGGCATCATCAACCGTTATAATTTGCGGGAGGAATTCCCCATCCTCACCCTGCGGCAGACCCGGCTTAGAAACTGTGTTGATGAGCTGTTCTGGATCTGGCAGAAAAAATCCAGCAACGTGAAGGACCTGAACAGCCGCATCTGGGACCAGTGGGCGGATGAAAGCGGCTCCATCGGCAAGGCCTACGGCTACCAATTGGGCGTGAAGCACCAGTATAAAGACGGCCAGTTTGACCAGGTGGACCGCATCCTGCATGACCTTTCGCACAACCCCGCCTCCCGGCGGATGCTGACCAATATTTTTGTCCACCAGGACCTGCACGAAATGGCCCTTTACCCCTGCGCCTACTCGATGACCTTCAATGTGTCAGGCAAGACCTTAAACGCCATTTTAAACCAGCGCTCCCAGGACATGCTGGTGGCCAACAACTGGAACGTGTGCCAGTACGCGGTGCTGGTGCATTTGTTTGCCCAGGCAAGCGGCCTCATCCCCGGGGAATTGGTGCATGTGATCGCGGACGCGCACATCTATGACCGCCATGTGCCCCTGGTGGAGGAATTGATTACACGGGAACCCTTTCAGGCGCCCCGGCTGTTGATCAACCCCGAAAAGACCAATTTTTATGATTTCACCGTGGATGATGTGCAATTGGAGGGCTATGAGTTCCATCCCTTCAAGGTCAAAATCCCGGTCGCGGAGTAAAATATATGCAAGCCATTGTCGCTGTTGATTTGAACTATGCCATTGGAAACAAAGGCCAGATGCTCTACCACCTGCCGGATGATTTAAAGCATTTCGCGCGTATCACCCGCGGCAAGACCTTGGTGATGGGCCGCGCCACCCTGGAATCCCTCCCCGGCGGCAAGCCGCTGAAGGACAGGCTCAACATTGTCTTAACCCGCAATAGGGACTACCAGGCAGAGGGGGCTGTTGTGCTGCACTCCACGCAGGAGTTGGCAGAATACATCGCGGATATTCCCCCGGATGACGTGATGCTCATTGGCGGGGACAGCCTGTACCATGAGCTGATTGATTGCTGTGACAAGGCCTATGTCACCAAGATTGACGCGGTAACGCAGGCGGACAGCTTCTTCCCCAACCTGGATGACAAGGCCAACTGGGAGCTGGTCTCCTGCTCCCCCACACAGGAGCAAAACGGCCTGCATTTCAGTTACTGTGAGTATGTGAATCAAATGGTCGAGCCGCTACTATAATATTTGGAGGATGGTATAGATGAGAATTGGTTTAAGTTCCTATTCCCTGGTGGGCGCGCTGCGCAGCGGGGAGTTCACCCTGGTTCAGGCGATTGACTGGGCTGCCAAAAACGGCGCGGACGTGTTTGAGTTGGTGCCCATCGGCTTCACCTTCATGACGGAGGCCGGCAAGGTGGACCTGGAGCAGATCAAGGCCACCAAACAGGCAGCCAAAGACGCGGGCATCCCGCTGGTCAACTACTCTGTGGGCGGCAACCTGCTGCAGGAGGGCGAGGCGCAGCAAAAGGAAATCGCCCGCATCAAGCAGGAGGTGGACATCGCAGCAGAATTGGGACTGGACCGCATGCGCCATGACATCGGCTTTTGGGCCAGCCCCCTGCAGGAGAACACCACCGCCAATTTTGACCAGAAACTGCCCGGCATGCTGGACGCGGTGAATGAAATCAGCGAGCATGGCAAAACCCGCGGTGTGGTGACGATGCTGGAAAACCACGGCCTGTTTGTCAACGGGATGGACCGGGTGCAGCGCGTGATCAACGGTGTGCACACCGGCAACTACGGCCTGTTGATGGACACCGGCAACATCATCTGCGTGGATGAGGACCCGCTGGCCTTTGTGCGCCTGATGGGCAGGCAGGCCAAGATGGTGCACCTGAAGGATTTCTATGTGCGCGCATCCAACCCCGGCGACACCGCGCCCAACTACCCATATGGCGCGTGGTTCAGAAGCCTGGGCGGCACCTACCTGCGCGGCGCCATCCTGGGACAGGGTGACCTGGATGTACGCGGCACCATCAAAACCTTGAAGGATCTGGGCTATACAGGAGATGTAGCCATTGAGTTTGAGGGCATGGAGGAATGCCGCTACGCCTCCGCGGTGAGCATCGCCAACGCGAAACGAATCCTGGCGGAAGTCTAAGCAACATAGTATATGATTCATCCCCGCAAAATTGAGCGGGGATGAATTTTTAGTTGAGGATGTCGGATACCGGCAGGATTTGAACGGGATATAAACCGGTGACCGGGTTTTGGTGCTGGTAATCGCACCAGATAACCTGGTCCTCCGCCCCGGCGTATAAAAAGCCGATGGCGCGCGCAGCGCCTTCCGGCCGCGGGAAGCGCTGGGCCAGCGCGCGCTTGACGGCATGAAAGCGCGCGTCCTTTTGCTTGAGCCTGCTGGGCAGCACCGTGGTTTTGGTGGAGGCAATGCGGTCATAAACCATCAAATCACGGATGCGCGCAGCCTGATCCGGCACCAGCCCAGCCAGGCAGTCATACACCAGGTTAACCAGCTCATCCAAGGGCAGGCTGCCGTCTGGCTTTGCTGCTTTGATGGCTGTGCCCAGCGTGAGGAAGAGGTCAAAGGGTTCAAACCCGCCGTCGCTGGTCAGCCAATCTAGGGTAGCCGCGAAACGGCCGGAGTTGTACAGCTTGTCAAGCGCCACTTCCGCCGTTTGCAATACCTCAAAATCAGCCTCGCTTAAGTCAGGCGTGGACTGTACCTGGTAGGGCGGCTCCTGGTCAAACCGGCAGGGGTAGACGGCGGGCTCCTCCCGCATGGCGCTGCCATGGATCAGCTTTAAAAAACCCAGCTGCAAGGCGTGCGGCCGCAGGGCATAGGCCAGATCAAAACTGCGCGCGAAGGCCACGAGGTCCTCCCCTGGCAGGCCCGCGATCAAATCCAGGTGCACATGCGCGCGCCCGCAGGCGATCAGACGCCGCACCTGCTGGCTTAAAAAGCGCATGTCCGTGCGCCGTCGCACCAGGCGCAGCGTTTGCTCGTCCATGGATTGCAGGCCGATCTCAAACTGAAACAGGCCAGGCGGGGCTGCTGCGATGATTGACAACGTCTCCTCGTCCAATAAATCCCCCGCGATCTCAAAATGGAAGGTGACGCCCTGAATCTCTCCCCTTTGCGCCTGCTCCTTGATAAAGCGCAAAATCCGCCCAGCCCTCGCGCGGTCCGCATTAAAGGTGCGGTCCACCAGTTTGACAGTTTTGGTGCCGGCTTTGGCCAGCATCATGATCTCATCAAACGCGCGGGAGAGGGGTACCTGGCGCAGCTTCTCCCCCCGGCCGGACAGGCAAAACGCGCAGGAATAAGGGCAGCCACGGCTGGTTTCCAGATAGGCGATGCGGCCCTCCAGCTGCTTGAAATATTCCTCACAATAGGGGCTGGACTGCATGTCCTCGTGGGCGTAAGACGGGCTGATGCGCAGGCCCTCCTGCGTCCTGTAACACAAGCCTGGCACCTGCGCCAACTCCCCCGTACCATACAGGGCGTCCAGCAGGTTCGAAAAGGGCAGCTCACCCTCCCCGGCCAGCACATAATCCGCCTGCGGATAGCGGGTGAGCACCTCTGCCGCAGCGTAGCTCACCTCCGGCCCACCCAGCACAATCACGCAGCCGGGCATGGCCTCCTTCAGCGCGGGCAGTATCCTGCCCACGAAAGTGATGTTCCAGATATAGCAGCTGATGCCCAGCACATCCGGTTTCGCTTTGACAACGCGCTGGATGACCGCATCCGGCGCCTCGTTCACCGTGCCTTCCACCACCTGGGCGGTGTGCGCTGTGCGGGCATAGGCCGACAGCCCCGCCTTGATGCACCAGGGCGCCAGGGCGGAGTGCACATACTGGGAGCTGATGCCTGCCAGCACCACCTTGACCGCTTGAATCCTCTGCTTGATGATGAATCCCTCCAGAAATAATGCCACTCCATCTTACCACGATTTTGTCAAAGCGGCCCCATTGTTTGCAGCATGATATCTGTCAATGATATACTGGTACTTGTATTATGTGAAATCAGGAGAATGCATGCTCGTTTATTTCTGTCCCAAATGCCAACGGCAAAACCCGCAGCCGTTTTGCAATGCCTGCAACCGCAGCCTGGGCAACCCCTCGGTGCGCTATGTCTGGGAGGACAGCCGCGCGCCGATATCTGACGTGACGCGCCTGGGCCTGCTTTTGCGAGTCACCGCCAGCGCCGTGGCTGTGACGGTCATTGTGATGCTGATTATTGAGTACATCCTGCGCGGGCCAGACGCCTTTACCACCTTTTTCAAGTCCACCGGCATCCCGGCGGCTGCCTTGGGCCTGGGCATCACGCTCATTGGCCTGGGCCTTGTGGTGTTGATGTTTCAGGGGCGTGAATCCGTCCAGTATATGCTGGACCCCAAGGGCGTGCTCAAGCGCACCTGGATTGAGCCCACCCGGCTGAAGTGCTGGTCGCGCATGATCCGCTATGACAAGGCCGCCTTCCAGAAAAACAGCGAGGGCCGCCCCTTTTTGCTGGCGCATGAGGAATACCTGGTCTGGCAGGACGCCGCGCGCTACAAGCTGGCGCCGCGCGCCGGGCGCATCACCCTCTACCGCCCCTATGCCTTTGTATTCATGGTGCTGCACCTGCCGCGGCATGAGTATGACGGCGCCGCGGAGATGGTGGCCGCGAAACTGAAGAACAAGCGCTAAAACAAGCGAATAGCAACGGGGAAGGGCCTGTGATGATCTGCCCTTCCCCGTTTTCATGTGTTAGTTTAATCATTGCGCCGGGCCGTACTCCACCCGGGTGGTGGCGTTGGTGAGGATGATGAAGGTCTTGCCGCGCTGCAGCTTGATTTCCTCGCCCTTCTCATCCACAAAGACGGTGCGGCTGTCCAGGTCCTTCTTGTACCAGCCGCCCTTGATATACTGGCCGCCCGTGAAGATCTCCGCTGCGCCGTTGCCCGTTAGATACTCAAGCGTCACATAGTTGCCGGAGTAGGAAAAGCGCACCCGCTGCACAATCACATTGGCAAAGGGAATGGGCGTATCCGGCGCGTCCCGGTCCACATAGGGCCCCGCGGTGTTCTTGCGCAGGTAGGCGTTTTGCGCCGCGTCATAGGTGAAGATGGACCAGCTGGCCGGGTTGTCCCGCCCGCGGCGGTACTCCTCCCCGTAATGGCGCACGGTGACCTGGTTGGCCGCCGGGTAGCCGCTGGGCAAGCTGTCTGAAAACAGGAAGGGGCGGGGAGTAATCTCCTTGCCGCTTGAAATCAGCATGTCCTGGATCTTTTTGACATCCACCGACAGGTTGTGCGGGCTTTCATAGCCCTTGATGCGGCCGGAATAGTCATTTTTGCTCAGCAGGTTAAAGGCGCTCTGGTTGTTGCGCATCTGCGCGCTTTTTAGTTTGTCCACCACGCTTGCCTTGTTCTTGCCGTCAAACACCGGGTAGCCGGCAAACACAAAGCCGCCGCCCCACTCGCGCGCCACATCCACAAAGGGGGAGCGCGCCGAGCGGCTGCCGCCGGCCGCAGCCGGGATTTTATCAGAAAACAGCGCCAACAGCTTGGTCGCGCCGGCGCCCGCGTTGGGCACCTGGTAGATGACATCCGCGTCAATCACGCCCCAGTGCGGGTGTGCCTTGGGCGCGTTGTCCACCACCATCACAACAGGCGCAAAGACGCCCTCAAAGGGCAGGCCGGTGGTGCCGCTTTCACCGGGGATAACGGGGTTATTGGGATAGTCCGTCAAAAAGGGAATGTCTTCACGCTTCACAACCCCTTCAATGAGGGTTGTTTCCATCAAAGCGGGTGTAGCGGATACCATCATCAGGAGGGCCAAAAACAGGGCTAAAAGCCGGCGTGTGTTGTTCATTTTCTCTCCAATCCAAGGTTTATTTGCCGGCCTGAGTATACCGTTTTGACCGGCCGCCTTCAATCAAATCCAGCCCTTTTACGGCGCAATTCACAGAGTTTTAACACTTTCGTCACAGTTGTCCGGGAAGCGCTGAAAGACCTTGCAAATCAAGGCATTTTCTTGACAAACAGGCGCTTGGGGCATATGATAAAGTTGTTTTATTGTGAGGAGGAACGACGATGTCATTGACAATGGAAAAGCTGGTTGCCCTGTGCAAAGTGCGCGGGTATATTTTCGCGGGCTCGGAGATTTACGGCGGCCTGGCCAACACCTGGGATTACGGCCCTTTGGGCGTTGAGTTTAAAAACAACATCAAGCGCGCCTGGTGGAAGAAATTTGTCCAGGAGAGCGAGCACAACGTGGGCCTGGACAGCGCCATTTTGATGAACCCGGCCGTCTGGCACGCCTCCGGCCATGTGGGCAACTTCAATGACCCCTTGATGGACTGCAAGTCCTGCAAGGCGCGCTTCCGCGCCGACCAGCTCATTGAGGACGCCGCCAGCAAACAGGGCGAAAGCATCCAGGCTGACGGCTGGAGCAACGAGCAACTGGAGGGCTACATCAAAGAACAGCAGATCCCCTGCCCCAAGTGCGGCAAGTCCGACTTCACCGGGGTGCGCAAGTTCAACATGATGTTCAAAACCCACCAGGGCGTCACCGAGGACAACACCACAGAGATCTACCTGCGGCCGGAAACCGCCCAGGGCATCTTTGTCAACTTTAAAAACGTCATCCGCGCGACGCGCCGCAAGCTGCCCATGGGCATCGCCCAAATCGGCAAATCCTTCCGCAACGAGATCACCCCCGGCAACTTTATCTTCCGCACGCGGGAGTTTGAGCAGATGGAGCTGGAGTTCTTCTGCGCCCCGGGCACGGATTTGGAATGGTTCAACTACTGGCGCGGCTTTTGCCGTGACTGGCTGCTCTCCCTTGGCATCAAGGAGGACCATCTGCGCCTGCGCGACCACAAGCCCGAGGAATTGTCCCACTACTCCGTCGCCACCACCGACTTTGAGTTCCTCTTCCCCTTTGGCTGGGGCGAATTGTGGGGTATCGCGGACCGCACCGATTTTGACCTCAAGCAGCACCAGGAGCACAGCGGGGAGAACATGGAGTACATCGACCCCATCACCAATGAGCGCTTCATCCCCTACGTGGTGGAGCCCTCCCTGGGCGTGGACCGCATGGCCCTGGTCTTCCTGTGCAACGCCTATGAGGAGGAGCAGCTGGAAGACGGCGACACCCGCGTGGTGCTGCGCCTGCACCCGGCCCTTGCGCCCTTTAAGGTGGCTGTCTTGCCGCTGCAGAAGAACAAGCTGGGCGAAAAAGCGCGCGAGGTGCACCGCGAATTGTCCCGCTACTTCATGGCCGATTATGACGAGTCCGGCTCCATCGGCAAGCGCTACCGCCGCCAGGACGAAGCCGGCACGCCCTATTGCGTCACGGTGGACTTTGAGACCCAGGAAGAGGGCACCGTCACCGTGCGCGACCGTGACAGCATGGCGCAGGAGCGCGTCCCCCTGTCTGAGTTAAAGAACTATCTGGAACAGAAAATCCACTTTTAACCCCATCCCGTAAGCGCTGAGGAACTGGTATTACACCCTCGGCCGAAAGGAGCCCCAGCATGTCAGAAAAATTCAGGCCTCCGCAGCCCCGCAACCGCCGGGCCAACAGGCACCAAACCGGCAAGGAAGCAGCCCAGCGCAATGTGGATCCGCCGCTGCGCGCCGGCTTCCCGCCGGAAGAAGCGGCCCCCATGCCCCTGGGCGGCTATGACGCCGCGCAGGCGCCGCGGCAGATCCCGCCGCGTGACGCGGCCCCCCTTGTGTATGAGGAGGACGCGCCCCCGCGCCAGCCGGTGCAGCCGCCCCGCCAGCCGGAATATGATGATGACTACTATTATGACGACCTGCCGCCCCGGCGCTGGCCGCTGGTCCTCATCAGCCTGATCGTGCTGCTGGGCCTGGTCTTCATTGGCTCCCATTTCCTGATTCCCAAAAACGCCACCGGTATCCTGGGCCAGGTCAAGGGTATCACCACCCGCGTGGTGGACGGCGGGCTGGGCCTCCTCGGCTTAAAGAAATACGAGCCGCCCAAGCTGATCAAATTTGATACGCCCGAACCCACCGTGCAAACCGGCGTGAAAACCGTGTTTACCTTCACCGCGGACAAGGCCATTGACGGCGTCCGCGTGCTGGACGAGGTCGGCACCGAAGTGAAGGGCGTCACCGAAGCCGTGGACGCGCCCAACAACACCACCTGGACCTTGACCGCCATTTTGGACAAGCCCATGAGCGAGATGAAGCTCTCCGCCGGCATCCTGGTGGACAAAACCTGGTACCAGACCGATAAAACCGTGGTGCTGAGCGTGGAAGAACCCACCCCCACGCCCGAGCCCGCCACGCCGACCCCCGCGCCCACCGACACCCCTGCCCCCCAGGTAACCGAAACCGCGGCGCCTGTTGAAGCGGCGCCGGCCGCTGTGGTGGTGCCGCCCGTCACCGATCCGGATCCCCAGGGCACAGACGTCCCGGCAGCGCCGGTCGTCACCCCCGCCACCATCGCGGATCTGTTGCCCAGTTTCACCGCGCCCCCGGCTGCGGACAATGCGGAGCCGGAGTTCCCGGACGAAGACATTCCGGAGGACATGCTGGCTGAATTCCCCGAGGAGGACATCCCGGAGGACATGCTGGCCGAAACCCCCGCAGAAACCCTTCCCGATGACATGACAGCCCAGGCCAGCGGGGACAGCCAGGCAGCGCCCGCGGAGCAGCCTGAACCAGTGGAAACGGCCGCGCCCGCGGCACCGGCCACGCCTACGCCCATGCCCGCTTTGACCGTCACGGCGGCGGATGCCCAGGCGCCCGGCAAGTTCAAGATGACAGAAGCCGCCTACAAGGGCAGCAAGCGGCAAAACGATTTCACCCGCGAAACACCCATCAATGCCCAGGGCGGGGAACTATACACCTACTACCCCGGCGGTGTGTTCACCTTCCGCAACGACGGCATGCGCCAAAACGCGGCCTTCGGCACGGCCGAGATGCCCCTTAACCAGATGAGCATCCACTGGCAAAGCGATCTGGGCAGCCTGCGCACCGACGGGGGCACCGTGTATGGCCTGGGCTGGACCAGCCAGCCCGCCATCATCAAGTGGTCGGTGGAGGTGCGCTCCGGCATGAACCTCAACGCCGAGAAGAAGAACGTCAAGGCGCTCAAGGAAGTCATTGTGGCGGCGCAGGACGGCAAGATCTACTTCCTGGACCTGGCCGACGGCCAGCCCACGCGCGAAGTGATTGACGTGGGCTACCCCTTAAAGGGCAGCGTCGCGGTGGACGCCTTTGGCCGGCCGCTCATCGGCGTAGGCCAGGGCATCTCCAAACTGCGCAACAAGACGGGCGATATCGGCTATCACTTCTTCAATTTGATTGACCAAAAAAGCGCCCTGTTCATCAACGGCCGCAAAACCAAGAGCCAGGTGCAGTACAGCACCAATGGGGCCTTTGACGGCACCGGGCTGTTTGAGCGCAATTCCGACTCCTTCGTGGTGGCCGGCGAGAACGGCCTGCTGTACACCGTCAAACTCAACACCGTGTTTGACTTTAAAAATCCCACCACGCTGACGGTGGACCCGGAGATTCATTACCTGCGCAGCAAGCTTGGCAAACAGGCCAACACCGATGTGAGCATCGAGGGCTCCCCGGCGATGTACGGCCCCTACGCCTTTGTAGCGGATAAATACGGCGCGCTGCGCTGCGTCGACACCACCACCATGAAAACCCTGTGGGTGTTTGACACCGGCGACAACACCGACGCCACCCCTGCGCTGGACTTGACCGCCGACGGCAGCTTGTCCCTGTACACCGGCACTGGTGTCTTCAACCGCAGCCGCAAGGCCGGCAACGCCGTCATGCGGAAGATTGACGCGCTCACGGGCGAGGAAATCTGGAAGACCGAGATCAAGGCCAAGTACGACAAATCCGAGCGCGGCGGCATCAAGGCCAGCCCCATTGTGGGCCAGCACCAGATCAGCGACCTGGTCATCTTCACCGTCAACATGACGGAAGAAGGCGGCGCGATCATCGCGCTGAACAAGCAAACCGGCCAGGAAGTCTGGAAGATGTCCCTCCCCGGCGGCGCCATCTCCTCCCCTGTGGCGGTATACGCGCAGGACGGTAAGGCCCGCATCGTGCAGGGCTCCCTGGACGGCAAGCTCTACCTGCTTGACGGTTTGACAGGCCAAGCCCTCTCCACACTGGATCTGGGCGGCGCGATTGAAGGCTCGCCCGCGGTGTACAACGACATTCTGGTCATCGGCACCGCCAGCCGGGACAACCACAAGCTGTACGGCATCAGGCTGGAGTAAGAAACCTCAACACGCCCTGCGCCTGAATGGCGCAGGGTTCTTCAGGAAAGGACGGGATTATGAGCAAGGCCTTTCTCATCGCGCTGGACCAGGGGACAACCTCCTCCCGGGCCATCGTCTTTACGCCGCAAGGCCGCCTGAGCGCATCGGCGGCCTTTGAGTTCACCCAGCACTACCCCAAGCCCGGCTGGGTGGAACACGAGCCCCAGGACCTGGTGGACACCACCGTCCGGTCGCTACAGGAAGCGGTCAAAAAGGCGGGGATTACGCCGGATCAGATTGCCGCCATCGGCATCACCAACCAGCGGGAAACCACGCTGATTTGGGACAGGAAAACCGGACAGCCAATCTACAATGCCATCGTCTGGCAGTGCCGGCGCACGGCGGCCATCATCGAGCGTATCAAGCAGGACGGTTTAGCCGCCTTAATCAAGGACCGCACGGGCCTTCTGCCTGACGCCTATTTCTCCGCCAGCAAGATCCGCTGGATGCTGCAGGAAACCGGTACGCAGCTAAGGGCGGAGGCGGGCGAGCTGTGCTTTGGCACGGTGGACAGCTATTTGGCCTGGCACCTGGTGAAAGGCCGCCCGCATGTGACGGACGCCACCAACGCCGCGCGCACGATGCTGTTTAACCTCAAAACCCAGGACTGGGACGAGGACTTGCTGCGCCTGTTCAACATCCCTCGCGCGATGCTGCCGCGCATTGTGAACACGGCGGAGCACATCGGCGAATTGGATGAGCATATCCTGGGCGCTCCCGTGCCCGTGGCGGCGCTGGCGGGTGACCAGCACGCGGCCCTGTTTGGGCAGGGCTGCTTTCAAACAGGGGACGTCAAAAACACCTATGGCACCGGCTGCTTCATGCTGATGAACACCGGCGACACCCCGGTGTCAAACGACAAGGGGCTGCTGTCCACCATGGCCTGGCGCATCAAGGATCGCCCGGTCTTCGCGCTGGAAGGCAGCGTGTTTGTGGGGGGTGCTGCTGTTCAGTGGCTGCGGGATGAGCTGGGCATCATCACCTCCGCCGCGCAGTCAGAAGCGCTGGCAAGCCAGGTGGCGGATACCAACGGCGTTTACTTCGTGCCCGCCTTCACCGGCCTGGGCGCGCCGCACTGGGACATGTACGCCCGCGGCACGCTGGTGGGCATCAGCCGCGGCGCCAAGGCCGCGCACATCGCGCGTGCGGCGCTGGAGTCCATCGCCTACCAGTCAAACGACCTGCTAAGCCTGATGACAGACTGCCTGGGCCACGCGCCGGATGCGCTGCGGGTGGACGGCGGGGCCACCGCCAATGACCTGTTGATGCAGATGCAGGCGGATATCTCGGGCATCAAGGTGCTCAGACCGCAGGTGGTGGAAACCACGGCCCTGGGGGCAGCCCTCCTAGCCGGTATTGGTGTGGGCATGTTTGAAAACGAGCAGGCCGCCGCCAGCAACTGGCAGTTGGAGAAGGAATTCTCCCCAAACTGGGACCTGCTGACCCGCCAAAACCGCAAGCGCTGCTGGAACAACGCGGTCAAAACCGCGCTGTTTGAAGCCAAGTTGAGAAAAGAGAGCGAAGCATGTTCATAGCGGATGCCTGGCGCGATTTTGAGGTGCTGGATACGGGCGACGGGATGAAATTGGAGCGCTGGGGCGAGGTCATCCTGGCCCGGCCGGACCCGCAGGTTATCTGGCCCAAGGCGCGGCCGGACTCCTGGGGCATGGCGGACGCCGTCTATACCCGCAGCGGAGAGGGCGGCGGCAGCTGGCATTTCCGCCGACAACTGCCCGAGCGCTGGCAGATCCAATACCGCAACCTCAAGTTCTTTGTGCGGCCCACCGGCTTTAAGCACACCGGCCTCTTCCCGGAGCAGGCCGCCAACTGGGACTGGATGGCGGGCCTTGTCAAAAACCGCCCAGGCGCGCGCGTATTAAACCTCTTTGCCTATACCGGCGGCGCCACCGTCGCCCTGATGATGGCGGGGGCGGAGGTCACCCACGTGGACGCCGCGAAGGGCATGGTGCAATGGGCCAGGGAAAACCGCGATTTAACCCGCGCGCCGGAGCACTTGAGCCGCTTTATCATCGAGGACGCCAAGGCCTTTGTGCAGCGGGAAATCCGCCGCGGCAAGCGCTATGACGGCATCCTGATGGACCCGCCCAGCTACGGGCGCGGGCCTTCGGGAGAGGTCTGGAAGCTGGAAAACGAGCTGTATCCCCTGGCCAAGCTTTGCGCCCAATTGCTGTCGGATCGTCCCCTCTTCTTCCTCATCAACGGCTATACCACGGGATTTCAGCCGGCCGTCTTGCACAACATCCTGCTGCGGGCTGTCAGCCCCACACACCCCGGCACCATCACCGCCAAGGAATTGTGCCTGCCTGTTTCCTCAGGCGGCGTACTGCCCGCCGGCGCCAGCGGGCGCTGGCAGGCCAAAGGAGTCACATGAACGACATTTCCAAACTGATTTTATTTGAAGACAACCACCTCATCGTGGCCCTGAAGCCGCCGCGGATGCTCACCCAGGGTGACGCCACTGGTGACGCGGACTTGTTAAGCCTGCTGAAGGCCTACGTGAAGGAGAAATACAACAAGCCGGGCGATGCCTACCTGGGCCTGGTGCACAGGATGGACCGCCCGGTGGGCGGCCTGCTGGTCTTCGCGCGCACCAGCAAAGCGGCCGCGCGCTTATCGGAGCAGATCCGGGACAACACCTTGGCGCGCGAATACGTGCTGGTGTGCGAGGGCAAGACACCCGCGCGCTTCACGCTCAAGGACTACCTGGTGAAGGACAGGGAGTCCAACACCGTGCGCGTGCTGCCGCAGTACTTGAAGCTGCAGGGTAAGGAAGCGGTGTTGTTTGGGCATACCGTCTCCTTCACTGAGGAAAAAAGCCTGGTTACCGTGCGGCTGCAGACTGGCCGCGCGCACCAGATCCGGGCACAGATGGCGCATTTTGGCCATCCCCTGCTGGGCGATGCCCGCTACAACAAGGACGCGAAAGGCGGCTTGATTGCCCTGTGGGGCATGCGGCTGGCCTTCAACCACCCCATCACCAAGAAGGCCATGGTCTTTGTCTGCGCGCCTGGGCGCATGCCGGGCGGGTATCCTCATAGTACGCATTTTGACGCCTACCAGCGCGATCTGGACGGGCTGGAACGCATCTGGCCCGACATCGCGCCTTGAATAATCATCACTGAAAGGATTCGCATTGAACAATCCTGTAACCTATGAACTGCAGCATGTCTGCAAGCAATCCGGCGCACGGGCCGGATTGTTGACCACCCCGCACGGGCAGGTCAAAACCCCGGTCTACATGCCGGTGGGCACCCAGGCTGTCGTCAAGGCCATGACGGTGCCCGAGATGAAGGAGATTGGCGCGCAGATTATCCTGTCCAACACCTATCACCTCAACCTGCGCCCGGGCGCGGACATTGTAAAGGCGGCCGGCGGCCTGCATCGCTTTATGGCCTGGGACAGGCCCATTTTGACGGACTCCGGCGGTTTTCAGGTGTTTTCACTGGCGGAGTTGAACAAAATTACCGAGGAAGGCGTTGCCTTCCGCAACCACCTGGACGGCAGCAAGCTGATGATGACGCCCGAATCCTCCATGCAGATCCAGCAGGATTTGGGCGCGGACATCGCGATGGCCTTTGACGTGTGCTCGCCCTACCCGTGCGAATATGATGCCGCCAAGGCCGATATGGAGCGCACCCACCGCTGGGCAAAGCGCTGCCTGGATGCACACACGCGGCCCGACCAGGCCCTGTTTGGCATTGTGCAGGGCGCGTTTTACGCGGATTTGCGCATCACCTCCGCGCAAACCTTGGCGGAGATGGATTTCCCCGGCTATGGCATCGGCGGCCTGTCTGTGGGCGAGCCCAAGGACATCATGTATGAGATGCTGGACGCCTTAATCCCCCATCTGCCAACAGATAAGCCGCGCTATTTAATGGGCGTGGGCACGCCGGACTGCCTGCTGGAGGGCGTGTTGCGCGGGGTGGATATGTTTGACTGCGTGCTGGCCACGCGCATCGCGCGCAATGGCACGGTGCTCACCCGCCATGGCCGCCTGGTGGTGCGCAACGCGCGCTACAAGGCCGATTTTACCCCCATTGAGGAAGGCTGCGACTGCTACACCTGCCAGCACCACAGCCGGGCCTATGTGCGCCACCTCATCAACACCGGGGAGATCACGGGCGGGCGGCTGTGCAGCATTCACAACCTGCGCTATTTGACCCGCTTGATGGAAGGCGCGAGAGAGGCCATTCTGGAGGACCGGTTCCTCGACTATATCAAGGATTTTTACGCGCTGTTTGATATGCGCGGCGCGTTTAACCGCGGGGAGGAGCAATGAACGGGGTACCCCATATTCAGGTAACAGACCTGACCTACCGCTATGAGCCGGACGCGCCCAAGGCGCTGGACACCATCAACCTGTCCGTGCCGCGCGGCCAGTTTGTAGCCATTTTGGGCCACAACGGCTCAGGCAAATCCACCCTGGCCAAGTTGCTGAACGGCCTGTTTTTGCCCACGGAGGGCACGGTGCACATCAGCGGGATGGACACCCGGGATGATGACAAAATCTGGGACATCCGGCGCACCGCCGGCATGGTCTTCCAAAACCCGGACAACCAGTTGGTGGCGACCGAGGTGTATGACGACGTAGCCTTTGGCCTTGAGAACATCGGCGTGCCGCCGGATGACATGCCGCCGCGCATTGATGAGGCGCTGGCCTTGACCGGCATGAGCGAGTTTAAGAACCGCGCGCCACATCTGCTTTCCGGCGGGCAGAAGCAGCGGGTGGCCATCGCTGGCATCCTGGCCATGCACCCGGAGGCGTTGATTTTGGACGAAGCCACCGCCATGCTGGACCCGCAAGGCCGCAAGGAAGTGCTGCAGACGGTGCGCAGGCTGAACGAGGAGCAGGGCATCACCGTGGTGTGGATCACCCACTTTATGGAAGAAGCCACCCACGCCCAGCGTGTATTGGTGATGGACCATGGCCAGATTGCCATGGACGGGTCCCCGCGGGAGATCTTCGCCCAGGTGGACCGCCTGCGCGATTTGCGGCTGGATGTGCCGCCCATGACGCAGCTGGCGCGCCTTTTAAAAGAGCGGGACATTGACATCGCGCCGGATGTGCTGAATGTGGAAGAGCTGGTGAAGGAGGTGAAGCGGCTGTGCCCATTGTGCTTGAAAAACTGAGCCATCATTATAAATCCGGGCCCAATACCGCGGTCGCCCTGGAGGACATCGACCTCACCATCAAGGACGGCGAGCTGCTGGCCTTAATCGGCCACACCGGCTCTGGCAAGTCCACGCTGGCGCAGCATTTAAACGGCCTGCTGGAGCCCACAAGCGGCCGTGTGCTGTTAAACGGTGAGGACATCAACCAAAAAGGCGCCAACCGCCGCGCCCTGCGCTTCCAGATTGGCCTGGTCTTCCAGTACCCGGAGCATCAGCTGTTTGAGGAGACCGTGTACAAGGACATCGCCTTTGGGCCCAAGAACATGGGGCTGTCGGAGGAGGAAATTGACGCCCGCGTGCGCGGCGCGATGGCGCGCGTGGGCCTTGAATTTGACGAAATGAAGGACCGCTCGCCCTTTGAATTGTCCGGCGGGCAGATGCGCCGGGTGGCGCTGGCCGGCGTTTTGGCCATGCAGCCCAAGGTACTGGTTCTGGACGAGCCGACGGCGGGCCTGGACCCGCGCGCGCGGGATTATCTGCTAAAGGACGTCAAACAGCTCAACGAGGAAGGCACCACCGTGGTGCTCATCTCCCACGCCATGGACGAGGTGGCCCGCCTGGCCACCCGCGTCGCGGTGCTGGAGAAGGGCAAACTGGTCATGGAAGGCCCGACGGATGAGGTCTTCATCCAGCAGGAGCGCCTGGCCAAGATGGGCCTGGACGTGCCGGAAGCCTTCAAGCTGGCGCTGCGCCTGCAGGAGGAAGGGCTGAACCTGGGCCACCACTACCGCCTGCGCAACATCGCGGACGGCCTGGCAAAAGCGATCAAAGGGGGTGGGGCAAATTGATGCGTGACATCACCCTGGGGCAGTACTACCCGGTTGACAGCCCCATCCACCGCCTGGACCCGCGCACCAAGATTATCCTGATCTTCCTGTACATTATCGCGGTGTTCCTGGTGCCCAACCTCTTGATGTATATCCCGGTCGCCGCCTATTTGATGCTGGCGGCCTGGCTGGCCAAGCTGCCCTTTTCCATGCTGCTGCGCAGTTTGAAGCCCATGCGCATTTTGCTGATCATCACCTTTGTGCTTAACCTGTTCTTCGCCTCGGGCACGCAGAAACTGCTGCAGATTGGCGGTTTTGTCCTGTGGCAGGAGGGCTTGTTGACCGCTCTCACCTTCAGCCTGCGCTTGATTTTGCTGGTGACCGGCAGCAGCATCTTAACGCTGACCACCGCGCCCGTCACCTTAACAGACGGGCTGGAGCGCCTGGCCTCGCCCCTGAAGGTCATCAAGTTCCCCGCCCATGAGATGGCCATGATGATGACCATCGCGCTGCGTTTTATCCCCACCCTGATTGAGGAAGCGGACAAGATCATGAAGGCGCAGACCGCGCGCGGCGCCGACTTTGAAACCGGCAACCTGATGGCGCGCGCCCGGGCGATGATCCCCCTTTTGGTGCCGCTTTTCATCAGCGCCTTCCGGCGCGCGGGGGACTTGGCCATGGCCATGGAAGCGCGCTGCTACCGCGGCGGCGAGGGCCGCACCCGACTGCACAAACTGGCCTATACAAAGCGCGATGTGCTGGCCTTCCTCAGCATCCTGCTGCTTTACGCCATCATCCTGCTGCCGAGGATGCTGTGAAGCGCATCCTGCTTGGCATCGAATACGAGGGCACGGCCTACGCCGGCTGGCAGCGCCAGCTAAACGGCCTGGCGGTGCAGGAGGTGGTAGAGACCGCCCTGCTGGAGGTGTTAAAAACGCCCGTCACCCTCACCGGCGCCAGCCGGACGGACGCCGGGGTGCATGCCCTGGGCCAGCGCGCGCATTTTGATACCACGTCCACCATCCCGGTGGAGAAATGGCCTTATGTGCTCAACACCCTGCTGCCCGGGGATATCAAGATCAACCAGGCGATTCAGGTGGATGACCGGCTGCACGCCCGCTTTTCCGCCCGGCAGAAGACCTATGAGTACCGCATCTTCAACCGCCGCCAGCCCAGCGCCCTGCGGCGGAATTTTTCTGCCTTTGTGCCGCTGCCGCTAGATATGGACTTAATGCGCGCCGCCCTTACCCCGCTGTTAGGCCGGCATGATTTTGCCGCCTTTGAAGCCTCCGGCGGCACCGCCAAAACCACTGTGCGCACCATCCATGAGGCCGCGCTTGAAAAAACCGGGGATGAGATCATCCTCACCCTGCGCGGGGACGCCTTTTTATACAACATGGTGCGCATCATCGCGGGCACGCTGATCGCCATCGGGCAGGGCAAGCTGGCGCCGGACGCTTTTTTAAAGGCAATCGCAAGCGGCAACCGCCTGGACCTGGGCATCACCGCGCCCGCCCAGGGCCTGACGCTGGTGTCCGTTTGCTACGAGGGTATTCCGTGAGCGAACAGACGCTCCAGGTTTCCGTGCGCGCGCTGGTGGGCTTTTCGGTCTTTCCGCCGGATATCCTGCCCATTTCCAGAAGCCTGATGGAACAGGGCCGGGACGCGCACCTGGCCCGCCAGCAGGAGAGCCTGGCGCGCTCGGAAGCCATGCTGACCTGGGCGCAGACCATGGACGGCCTTGCCGTGCGCGTATCCGGGCGCATGGATTTGTTTGATGACTCAAAAAGCCCGCCTGTTATTGAAGAGATTAAATTATCCCCCATAGAAGCACCCACCGCCCCCGCGCCGGAGCATCTGCTGCAGGCCGTCTGCTACGGCTTTATGCTGTGTGAGCGGGACGGCTTGGACAGTGTAGACATCAAGGTCTGCTATGTGACGCGGGAAGGGCAGATCACCGCGGCGTTTTTGGAACGCTTTGACAAAGCGAGGCTTGACGCCGCCTTTTTGGACCTGCTTCGCCCCTATGTGGCCTGGCAAAAGCGGCTGTTGGCGCACGTCACAGCCCGGGATGACAGTTTACGCACCCTGCCCTTCCCCTACGCCGCCTACCGCCCCCGCCAGCGGGAGATGGCGAAGCAGGCCTACACTGCCATTTCGCGCAAGCGCAGGCTGTTTGCCGTCATGCCCACCGGCACCGGCAAAAGCGCGGCGGTGCTCTACCCCGCGCTCAAAGCGCTGGGCCAGGGGCTGACCAAAAAGATTTTTTGCCTCACCGCCAGGGGCACCCAGCGTATCGCCATGCAGCAGGAAATTGACCGCATGATCGCCCAGGGGCTGCGCCTGCACGCGCTCACCCTCAACGCCAAGGAAAGCCTGTGCCCGATGGAACAGATGCGCTGCCATCCGGATTACTGCCCCCGCGCCAAGGGACATTATCTGCGCCAGCCCGATGCCTTGATGGAGGCGCTTTCTACCCAGGTCTGGGGCAGCGCGTTTATCTGGGAGATGTCGGACAAGCACCAGCTGTGCCCCTTTGAGTTTTCCCTGGCCCTGTGTGAGATTGCCGACGTGGTCATCTGCGATTACAACTATGCCTTCCACCCGCAGGTGCGCTTGACGCGCATCTTTGACAGCCTGCGCAAGCTGACCTTGCTGGTGGATGAGGCCCACAACCTGCCCGACCGCGCGCGGGATATGCTCTCTGGCAGCATCACCATCTCCCAGCTGCGGGCGTTTCGCCGCGAATCCGGCAAGCTGCACGGCAGAACCAGCGGCATCTATAAGGCCTTAAGCCAGTTTATCAAGCTGCTGCCGCAGGAGGAAGGCGCGGATTATACGCCCGTGCAAACAGGCATTACCAGCCTGCTGGACGCGCTGGGCACGGGCTACACCCCCGGCGTGATGCACCTGGTGCGCGATTTGGTCAGTTTGGGAAGCGCCCTCACCCGCGCACAGGAAGCGCTGGATGATTATGTGATCATGAATGACGCAGAGGCCACAAAAGGCGGTTTGACCGTACTCAACCTGAACCCTGCGCCCCATTTATTTGAGGTGACGCGCCGGCTGTCCGGCTGCGTGTTCTACTCCGCCACCCTGCAGCCCCTCTCCGCCATGCGGCTGCTGTTGGGCGGGGAGATGGAGGACGCCTGCCTGTCGCTGCCCTCGCCCTTCCCCGAGGAACATCTGCTGACCCTGCACATGCCCCTCAACACGCGCTATGCCGCAAGGGAAACCAGCTTGATGCCTGCTGCGCAGGCCATATTGGCGCTGTTTTCCGCGCATCCGGGCAAGATGATTGCCTATTTCCCCTCCTTTGCCTACCTGCGCGCGGTGGGAGAGGTGCTGGAAGGTCTGGCCCCCGATTTGCCGCTGAACATCCAGCAACCGGGCATGGATGAGGGCAGCCGCATCCAGTTTTTGGACGCGTTTTTACAGGATGACGCGCCCGTTTTGGGCTTGTGTGTATTGGGCGGTGTGTTTTCAGAGGGCGTGGATTTGCCGGGCAAGGCCTTGACGGCAGTGGCGATAATCGGTGTTGGCCTGCCGCAGGTGAACGAGCAAAACAACCGCTACCGCGCGCGGATGGAGGAGGCCATGGGCGACGGCTTTGGCTTTGCCTACCGCTACCCGGGCATGCACAAGGTGCTGCAGGCCGCCGGGCGCATCATCCGCTCGGAAACCGACCGCGGGGTGCTGCTCCTTTTGGATGACCGCTACGCGCAGGCAGATTATCAGGCGCTTTTGCCTTCACACATCACGTTAAACCGGGTATCATCCATAGAGGAGATCACACAAAGCGCGCGGCGTTTTTTCGCGCAGGACTGAAAGGGGGGGCTTTTTTGGCCGAGGTACCGCAATACCGCCTGGGAGAGTTGGAGCGCAAGCTGCTGACGCTGTACGCGCTGTCCGAATTGGGCCCCTGCAACAACCTGCAGCTCATCGCCTTCATGAGTGAAAACGACCTCATGAATTATTTTGATTTGCAGCTGGCGCTGTATGAACTGGCCCAACGCGGCCAGGTGATTCGGGAGCCGGTGCAGGGCGATGAGCGCTATACCATCACGCCCGAGGGCGAGCAGGCCATCACCCTGTTTATCACGCGCCTGGGCGAAAGCGCGCTGGACAAGGTGCGCGCCGCTGTCCCCGCCTTTTCAGAAAAAATGCGCAGGGAGCGCGAGCTGTTCGCCACCATCAGCCACGAAAGCCGCAACGAGTACCACGCGCAAATGGGCATCGCCGAGGGCGGGATGGAGTTGATGCGCCTGGACATCTCCCTGCCCACAGCCGAATTGGCCGACCGCTTCCGTGCCGCCTGGGCGGACAAAGCGCGGGCAATTTATGATTTTATTATCGAAACACTGTCCGGGGAGGACTTGGTGTGAAGGTCGCCGGCATCATTGTGGCTGCGGGCGCGGGCACGCGCCTGGGCGCCGCGCGCAACAAGGTGCTGCTGCCCCTGTTGGGGCAGCCTGTGTTTATCCATGCCGCGCGCGCGATGCGGCCCTTGTGTGACCAACTCATCCTGGTGACGCGGGCGGATGAGGCGGCGGAATTTGACCGCCTGCTAACAGCGCACCACCTGCATGTGGACGCCATGGTGCCTGGCGGGGCGGAGCGCCGCCACTCGGTGGAAAACGCGCTTGCAGCGCTTGAAGCGGACATCGATATTGTGCTGGTGCACGACGGGGCGCGCCCGCTGGCCAGCCCTGCGGTGATTGCGCGGGTGATTCAGGCTGCGGCAAAAACGGGCGCCGCCGTGCCCGCCATCCCGGTGCGGGATACGCTGCGCAAGCAGATTGATGGGCTTACCCAGACTGTGCCGCGCGAAGGGCTGTTTCAGGTGCAGACGCCGCAGGGCTTCAAAGCTGATTTATTACAGCGCGCCTACCGTGAAAGCGCCGAGGCCTTGACCGATGACGCCGGGCTGGTGGAGCGGCTGGGGCATCCTGTCACGCTGGTAGAAGGGGACGCCCGAAACTTTAAAATCACCCATCAGGAGGATCTGATGATGGCGCAGCAGCTGCTCTCCTCGTCCATGCGTGTCGGCATGGGCTATGACACCCACCGGCTGGTGGAAGGCCGGGATCTTGTCTTGGGCGGGGTTGTGATTCCCCACACCAAGGGCTTGTTGGGCCACAGCGATGCGGACGCGGCCTTACACGCGCTGATGGACGCGCTGCTGGGCGCCTGCGCCCTGGGCGACATCGGCCGGCATTTCCCGGATACGGACGAACAATACAGGGGCGCGAATTCCCTTGATCTGTTGGCAGAAACCCGCAAAACTATGGCGCGGCATGGCTTTGTCCCCCACCAGTGCGATATCACCATCCTGGCGCAAAAGCCCAAGCTGGCGCCGCATATTCCGGGCATGCGCGCCAATATCGCGGAAGCCCTGCAAATCCCGCTTAGCCAGGTGTCTGTCAAGGCCACCACCAACGAGGGCCTTGACGCCGTGGGGCGGGAAGAGGGCATCAGCGCCCATGCCATCGCCCTTGTGCTCCAAACCAGCGAAAACGTGTTATAAAACAGCGATTGTGCTGTTTTTTTGTTTGTCCATCAGGCAAGTGTGTGATACTATAAGGACAAGTTAATCAAATACCCCGTTTTTCACAAACACAGATTGGAGGAAGAACAGATGTTACTGGATAATAAAATCTGGCTGGGCACCAGCAGTGAGGGCCCTGTCACCATGCTGCCGCGGCTGGCCAACCGCCACGGGCTTATTTCCGGCGCTACCGGCACCGGCAAGACGGTCACCCTGCAGGTGATGGCGGAAGCCTTCTCCCAACTGGGCGTCCCGGTCTTTATGGCGGACGTCAAGGGTGATTTGGCCGGCATGGCCAAGCCCGGCGAGATGAACGACAAAATCCGCGCGCGCATGGAAACCGTGGGCCTGGACCACTACAGCCCGCACGCCAACCCGGTCACCCTGTGGGACGTGTACGGCGTGTCCGGCCACCCGGTGCGCACCACCGTGTCGGAGATGGGCCCGCTGCTTTTAGCGCGGATGCTGCAGCTCAATGACACGCAGGCGGGTGTTTTGCACATTGTCTTCCGCATCGCGGATGATGAAGGCCTGCTGCTGATTGACTTAAAGGACCTGCGCGCCATGCTCACCTACGCGGGCGACCGCGCGGGCGATTATACCCTGCGCTACGGCAACATCGCCAAGGCGTCCATCGGCGCCATCCAGCGCGCCATCGCGGTGCTGGAGGACCAGGGCGGCAACCTGTTCTTCGGCGAGCCGGCGCTGGATTTGGCTGACTGGCTGGTGCGGGATGAGAACGGCCACGGCATGATTAATATTTTAGCCGCGGACAAGCTGTTCCTGCGGCCTAATATGTATTCCGCCTTCCTGCTTTGGATGCTGGCGGAGCTGTATGAACTGCTGCCCGAGCAGGGGGATTCGGAGCTGCCGCGCATGGTGTTCTTCTTTGATGAGGCGCACCTGCTGTTTAACGACTGCCCGCGCGAATTGATGGAGAAGGTGGAGCTGACCATCCGCCTCATCCGCTCCAAGGGCGTGGCCGTCTACTTTATCACCCAGAACCCGGCGGACGTGCCCTCCAGCGTCCTGTCTCAATTGGCCGCGCGCATGCAGCATGCCCTGCGCGCCTTCACCCCGGCGGAGCAGAAGATCATCCGCACCGTGGCGCAGACCTTCCGGCCCAACCCGGCCTTTGATACCGAACAGGCCATCACCCAGCTGCAAACAGGCGAAGCGCTGCTCTCCTTCCTGGAGGAATCCGGCGCGCCCAGCATCACCCAAAAGGCGGTCATCCTGCCGCCGCAGTCGGCCATTGGCACCATCTCCGACTCCTTCCGTAACACGCTGATTGATACCAGCCTGCTAAGGGATAAATACGCCCAGATGTTTGACCGCGAAAGCGCCTATGAGGTATTGAGCGCCAAGTTCTCCTCCCAGGGCGTGATGGGCACCGCCCGCGTGGTGGCGGAAGAAATCCTGGGCACGGTCGGCCCCGCCCCGCAGACGGAAGCCATGCCGCAGCGCAACACCATCCAGGTGTTTGACCCGGCCACCGGCACCTATGTGGAGCGTGAGATGCAGGCCCCCGTGGAATATCCCGCGCCGCCGGCCCAGCCAGCGCCCGCGCCCGTGCCCACCAAGGTCACCAAGGTGGAGCAGGCCCCGCCGCCCGTGTTGGTTTACAACCCGCAAACCGGACAGTATGAGCCGCAGGTGCAGGTGCCCGCTGTGCAGGACACCAAGCCCGTGAAGCAGCCCAAGGTGCAAAAATCCCCGGCCGTGAAAAGCCTGGGCGAGCGCATGCTGGATAACTTCACCCGCTCCACCGCCTCCGGCGCCGGCTACACCATGGGCCGCACCATCTCCCGCGGTATTCTGGGTGTGTTTGGCATCAAATAAAACCACCTTCTCTCATCCAACCATCCTGATAAACTGACCTGATTGCAGCAGCAAAGGAGGTATTCGTATGAGAATCGGCATCCTGACCAGCGGCGGCGACTGCCCGGGGCTGAACGCGGCCATCCGCGGCGTCGCGCGCGCGGCCTACCAGACCCTGGACGCGGAGATTGTCGGCATCCGTGCCGGCTACCGCGGATTGATTGAAGGCGATTACCAGGTGATGCAGCAGTCCCAGTTCTCCGGCATCCTCACCATGGGCGGCACCATCCTGGGCACCTCCAGGACACCGTTTCGCAACATGCGCCTGGTGGAGGAGGACAATGTGGACAAGGTCCACGCCATGAAAATGAACTACCGGGCCATGCGGCTGGACTGCCTGGTTACCCTGGGCGGCAACGGGACGCACAAGACGGCCAATTTGCTCTCCCAGGAAGGCCTCAACGTCATTGGCCTGCCCAAGACCATTGACAACGACATCTATGGCACCGACTTTACCTTTGGCTTCCACACCGCGGTGGACATTGCTACCGACGTAATTGACCGCATCCACACCACTGCCGCCAGCCACAACCGCGTGATGGTGGTGGAGATCATGGGCAACAAAGCCGGCTGGCTCACCCTGTATTCGGGCATCGCCGGCGGTGCTGATGTCATCCTGATTCCCGAAATCGCCTACGACATCAACAAGGTGGCACAGGTGGTAGAGGAGCGTGCCAAAAACAAGAAGTACTTCACCATCATCGCGGCCGCGGAAGGCGCCCTGTCGGTGGAGGAAACCCAGATGAAGCGCAAGGAGCGCGAAGCCCTGTGGGAGCAGGATCCCTTAAAAAGCGTGGCCCAGCGGATTGCTGCGCAGCTGACCAAGATCACCAACGCCGAGTGCCGCGCCGTCATCCCCGGGCACATGCAGCGCGGCGGCAGCCCCTGCGCCTATGACCGCGTGCTGTCCACCGAGTTTGGCGTGCGCGCGGCCCAGTTGATCAAGGAAGGCCGCTTTGGCCTGACGGTCGCCTTAAAAGATGGCAGGATTGGCGAAAACCGGCTGGAGGACGTGGCCGGCGTGCCCAAGCCCGTGGATCCGCAGGACCAGACGGTCATCTCCGCGCGGGATATCAACATCTCCTTTGGTGACTGACACACATAGTTTACAAAAAGGCTTCCGGTATGGAGGCCTTTTTTAGTATATAATGGGATGCATGATATGCGCTGTTTGAGGCGTTATATCGGCAGGACCGTAAAACAAAGGAGACCGCCTTATGTGGATATGTAACCGCTGCCAAACCAGCAACAAGGATGGATACGCCCAGTGCGTGCAATGCTCCGCGCCCCGCAACGCGCGGCGCTTTGGGGCGGGCACGCCTGTCACCGCGCCCAGCGTGCACCAGGCAGCCGCGCCCCCGCGGCGCATGCAGCAGCCCGAAGTGGAGGAGCAGGCTCCCACATCTGCCCCGCCCCCGCCGCCGCGGCGGCACACCATCCCCGCGCCGCAGCCAGCCCCTGGCCGCGCAGCCGGCGGCTTTGTGCGCGTGATTGGCATCCTGCTGGCTGTCTTGCTGCCGCTACTTTTGATCGCGCTGGCGGTGTTCCAGTATGATACGGTCAGCCCGGTGGTGCTGGGCCTGTTCTTCAAGACGCCTGCCACCCTCTCCCCCATCATCAGCTACGTCATTTACGGGCTGCTGGCGCTGATTGCCGCGCTTATCACCCTGGTGCCCGGGCTGTCCCTGTGGGCCCTGGGTCACTTGGCGCGGGGTATTCGGAGACGATAAAACGATTCTTTTACACAAAAGACCAGGCCCAACGCGGGCCTGGTCTTGTTTTAATGGCTGATAGATTACTTGCTTTCCTGATGAACCAGCCGCGCGGTTTCAGTCAATGCTTGCAGGAAGCCGTCCAGCTGTGTTTCGCCGGCCAGGTAGCGTTCCATCAAAGTGTCAATCTGCTCCTGCGCCGGGCCATTGTCCAGCAGTTGGGAGCGCTCAAAATAGCGGATGCGCGGGGCATAAGCCCTGAAGTTCTCCAGGCCTTCCTTTTGTACCAGGTAGCGCAGGCGGTCCTGATCCTTCAGGTCCTGGTTGGCCAGGTCGATGCGGAACTGGTAAACGCGCAGCTCCTCTGTGGTGGCGGTGCCGCTTTCCTCCGCCTTCTTGAGCGCCTCGGTATAGGTGGCCAAGTCCTCCTTGGTCCGTTTGACTGCTTCCTCGTAGTTGGGGTTGGGGTAGAGCTCGTTGGCATCCGGGCGCAGGGCGTACCAGGTCTGATAGCCTGCCTCGGGACTTAGAAAGACTTCCATCAATTGCTGTGCCAGGGCCTGCTTTTTGGTGTTGGGGTTGATAACCATAACGGACATCTGCCCAACCTCAAAGGAGGGCTCATCCTCCTTGAAGGTGAGGGGCGGCAAATGGTCCTCCGTGATGCCAAAGATATTGGCCTTGTTGAAGAGGTTGCCGCCGCCCATGCCAAAGTGCACCAGGGAGGGCGCGTTGCGGCTGTCGCCGGAGGTTTCGCCCACAAACTCCTGCGGCCCCTGGCCGGCTGCGCGCTGCACCTCAAAGGCCTGCTTCAATTTGTCCAGGGTGTCCTTCAAAACGGGTGTGTTGAAGTCCAGCGCCGCCTCGCCCGTCTCGTACTGGCGGATATAGGCATGGATCACCTGGCGCAGGATTTGCTCCTCCTGCTTGTCAAAGAGGAAATAGGCTTCCGGACTTTCGCTGGCTACCTTCTGGTTGAAGCGCAGCATGGCGTCAAACAGCTGCAGGTAGGTGGTGGGGTAGGGCTCCTCCCCCATGAATTTTTGCCAATGCTCCCGCTGGATGTAGGAGGTCCTCACGCCAAAGGAGACGGGATAGCCGCCGTAGTGCCCTTCGCTGTTTTTAAGCGCTTCCCGAGCTGCGGGGTACATGGTGTCAATGCCCGCGATCAGCTGCGCGTTATCCAGCGGCGCGGCATAGCCCTTCTCTATCATGGCGCGCAGCGCGGCATCCAGCGGCAGAATAAACAGGTCGGTCTCCGTATCCCCGTTGCGGATCAGCTGCCCCGCGTCCGCGGCGCGGATATAGGTTCCATCCAAAAACAGTGCGGTGTCAGGCAGCTTCTGCCGGAACAGCTCCATGGTGCCCCGGCCGACATATTGGGCCTTGATGGAGAGGGAATTGCTCAGATCCACCGCCCGCCCGGTCTGCCTGATGGCCAACTTGCCGCCAAAGAACACCCCATAGGCGCTGCCCGGCAACACAAAACCCTGCGCATGCCCCGGTATCATCATGTCAAAGGTCAACAGGGCGGTGAGGGTAAACTCCCCCTTCTGGTTTGACATAAACAGCTTGTTGGGGGTGGCGTAGTAGTAGCGGTCCAGGGTTTGATCATAGCCGATGGCGCCATAGGGGTTGACCGCGCCATCCGGCACGACTTCTGGCATCACCATGGGCAGGGGTGTCACCTCGCCGCTTGCCAAGTCCACCTCCGCCAGCTGCCAGACCATTTTGCCGGACTGGCTGACAAAGCGCTGCAGCAGGAGTTTGCCCGGCAGATAGGGCACAGCGTCCGCCGCGTTTTCAAGCGGCAGGTGACGTGTCTGTCCGGTTGCAAGGTCGCTGATGAGCAGGGTGATGGTCTCCATTTCCACCGCGTGGTTATAGTCCGTCAGTTTAACAATGAACTGCCCTTCGTATCCAAAGCCAGCGCCATACACCCGCAGGTTGCTGTGTTCAAAGTACAGCTTGTTGTCAATCTTCTTGTCCGTCCAGTGAACGCCGCCCTCATCCACCGTGCCGATATAGCCGGTGTAGTAATTGATGGCGTGCAGCTTGCCCTCCCAGGCAAACAGGCTGCTGACAACCTGGTGCAGCTGCTGCTTTAATTCATCCGGGTAGTCCTCATAGGTGCTCTCCCAGGGGACGTTTTGCGGGCTGGGCGGCAGATTGCAGTATTGCACAGGCTCGCTGTCCTGCGCGCGGGCTGCAATCACCTGCATGGTGCCGTCCCGGTCGGTCTTGAGGGCGTAGAAGGTGTCGTCCAAGTACACCAGATTGTAGCTTCCTTCAAAGGGAACCGCCCTGTCCTCCGCCAGCGCCGCGGGCATGGCCAGCAGCAGCGCCAGGCAGAAGGCAAATAATACGTACCGTTTTTTCACGATTTTTCCTCCAAAAACTTTGTTTTATTTCATCACCAAACACAGCCTGGCTGCATGCAAGCCGCCGTGCGGGTGTGAAAACCAAATGTGGGGTTGTATCAGGATTTATTCAAAGCACATGAGCAAAGGTGCTCCGCGCGGAAGGCTAACCGTTTCCTGCGGCAGCGGGCTCATATTTTACGATGATCAGTTCGCCGTTTTGCGCGCTGAGGTCGACTATATAGATGCCCTCCCGGTGATGGAGCCGGAAGGACCAGACCGGCATGTCGGGGCTGGCCTGGGCATAGGTGGCGTAGCGCAGGAAATAGGCGTACACGGGGTTCAGCTCCTTAATGACCTCTTCTGAGAGCTGCAATTCCTCCCGCAGGGCGCTGAAGGCCAGGGCGCGGGCTGCTTCCTCTGTCAGATCATCCGGGCCGGGCAAATCGTGCGGGTAGCGCTCCTTGGAAAAGCCGCTGTCACGGTAGAGTTTGTCATAGGCTGCCTGGTCCGGTACGGCCATGTCATACCAGTCGCCAGGGCCGTATTTGCGCAGGATGGGCTCCACCGCGTCCATCAGCGCCTTGAAATAGGGCAGCACGCTGGCGTCATAGGCCTTGGCCTGGCCCCAGGTTTCTTTGGTAAAACGACCGGTTTCCACGCCGTCCAGGCTCCAGGAAACCTTGGTGGGCTCCCCGGTTTTGGCCTGCATCACCACGGTGTACTCCCCAATGGGCGGCTTTTCGCTCCCCCCCCAGCGCAGCACCTGGCGCCCAACATAGACAACCTGCCAGACCACCTGGTTCTCCTGCTTGAGCAGGCTTGCGGAATGATCAAAGAGGGTGAGCATATCCGGGGTGAGCCCGTACCGCTCCCGCAGCGCGTCCTGCGCCAATCGCACTGCTTCCTTTTCATCCAGCATGCCGGGTCCTGGGATGATGTAGCTGGTGTCCTTGAGCAAATCCACCAATCCGGCCTTCACCATGCGCTGCGCCAGCCTTCCCTTGTCCGCGGCGCAGAGTAACTCAAAGGCGCCGCTGTCCATATACTCCGTCACAGCTTGGCGGTAGGCCGTCAAATCCCCCGCCGGCAAGCTGCGCTTTGCCGTATCGGCCAGGTACCAGCTGGTCTTTTCAAAGGTGCCCGAAGGCGACTGAAGGGTGACTGAAAAGATCTCCACGCCGGGCAAATAGTAGTCATCGCGCGCCGCCGCGTTGCGGAACTGGATGTGATAGCGCCTGATGTGGTCCTCCAGGCTTTCCTGGAACACCAGGCTTGGAGTGAAGGCCTCAAAATAATCTTCGGATAGACCATAGGTAGTCATCAGATACTCTTTGGCCAACTGTCTGGCCGCCTCGGGCTGGATGTCGTCCTGATCCGGCACGATGTCCTTGTAGGAGGAGGTCTCGCCATAGGCCAGCTGCATCTGCCGCAGCAGGCCAAAGACCTCCGCGCGCTGCGCCAGGGTCCATTGGGACACATTCTCCCAGTCAAACTGGGCAGCCTTGCCGTAGTAGGCGTTCTTGAGCTTCAAATAGGTGTTCATTTGCTTGGGGCCCCAGATCGGGTCCTCCAGGCTGCCGCTTTCATACTGCTTCGGATCCGCCCCGTCCAGGGACCAGGTGGCCTCGGCCTTGCCATCCTTCTTTAACAGCACCTGGTACTCTCCGCTTTTTTTAGGCGTCATGTGCGGCGTATAGGTAAAGAGGGTGCTGTCACCCTGCTGTTTCTCGCGCACCCAGAACAGGCCGATGGTCTCCTGCTCAAAGCTGTATGTTTGCATCAGCGCGGTATCCGCCGCCTTGCGCGCGGAATAGCCCGCCGTGTAGCGAAGGCTCAGCGCCAGCGCCGTGCCAAGTAACAAGGTCAGCAGGATGGCCAGCGCGATGGCCAGGCGGAAACGCCGGCGGGTGGCAGGCATGCGCGGCGTATCCTGCGCACGCAGGGCCTCAAACACCTGCTGCTCCCCCTCAAAGGTCATCCCTGAAAGGCGGCGGTTCACAATGGTGTCAAAGGGTTCATTCTTCATTGAAGTACCATCCTTTCAGCTTGGTTTTGAGCAGGTCGCGGGCGCGGGTGAGCCGGGTGGAGGTGGTGGAGACGCTGAGGTTCAAGGCCTCACCCACCTCCTTTAAGGACAGGTTTTGGTAATACCTTAGCAGCACAGGCTCCTTGTACTTGCGGGGCAGGGCCATGACGGCTTTCATCACGGTGTCATCATGAACCGTTGGTTCATCCTTCTCAGACGGGATGCGCTCAAGCGCGGTGTTCAAATCCACCAGCTTGTACCAGGCCGCGCGGCGGAAATCCCGGCAGGTGTTGATGGCGATGCGGGAGATCCAGGTCTTCTCGCTGGATTCGCCCCGAAAGTCCGGCAGCGCGCGGTAGACCTTGAGAAAGGTTTCAGACACCGCGTCCTCGGCCGTATCCTCATCCTTGAGGTACAGGAAACACAGGCGTTTCAAATACGCGCCATGCTCCTGCATCAAGCGCCGCAGTTCCGCTTCCATCACCTGGCCTGATCGCTCCACCTGCTCCTCCTGTTCACCCCTTAGACGCAGGTAACCGTCTATATTATTCATTTTACAAAAATCTTTTATTTTTCCAAACAAAAAACCGCGGCGTGTGCCGCGGTCTTGGTGAATCCGAAAGGTTTATTTGTCTTCCTCAAACAGCTCGCTGTCCTCTTCCTCGGCCAGCTCGTCCATGAACAACTCGAACACTTCCTGCTCGATCTCCTCGTTGTCGCAGCTGACGTAGGTGTCCTCGCCGTTTTCGTCGGGTTGGATGCGCAGGATGACGACCTCGCCTTCCTCCTCGTTCTCCTCCTCCTGGGGGGCGAGCAGGATGACATAGCGGTTGTCCTCGTATTCAATGGTGGTCAGGTACTCAAACTCGGTGGTTTCGCCGTCCTCGTCGGTCAACTCCACGATGTTGGTCTCCCATTCCTCTTCCAGCATGTCCTCGTGTTCGTGTTTGTCATTTGCCATGATATGGTCCTCCTGTTAAAAATAGACGGCCTTGCGTCCTGGGAACATCCTCGGTATTAGTTTACCCGGTTTTCATCCAGCCAGGTTTGCAAAATGATGGCGGCTGCCTCCTGATCCACCAGGGCTTTGGCCTCCGCGATGCTTTTGCCGCGGGCCCTCAGGCGTTCCTCCGCTTCAAAGCTGCTGAGGCGCTCATCCTGCAGGATCACTGAAACGCCCTGGCCTTTTAAGACCTCACAAAAACCCAGCACTTCCTGCGCCTGGCCGCCCAGTTCGCCTTCCATGGTATAGGGCAGGCCCAGCACGATGGCATCGGCCTGCACATCCCGCATGAACTGCACAACAGCGCGGGCGGTGGGCCCCCAGCCGCTGTGGCGGATGACGCCATGCGGGCGCGCAAACTGGCCGGACTCATCACTCACCGCGACGCCAATGCGCGCGTTGCCGTAGTCCAGCCCTACATAGCGGCTCAATACTGGACAGGATCCACCCGGAAGTAGGAGCGCACCAACTCCTCCAGAATTTCGTCCCGCTCCAGGCGGCAGATCATGCTGCGGGCGTTGTCGTGGCTGGTGATGTAGGTGGGGTCACCCGTCAAAACAAAGCCGGTTAATTGCGCGACCGGATCATAGCCCTTGGCGGTCAAGGCCGCAAAGACATGCTGCAGGATGCTGGCCGCGGCGCGGTTGTCATCCCGGATGGGGGTTAGTTTGGTGGTGCCAAAATTTTGCGTCATAAGCAGCCCTCCTTGCTTTATTATACAACAACCGGTCAAAACATCAAGATAAACCAACAACTTCCCACATCGAATTTACCCGGTTTTTGCAAGCTCACGACATCGCAAAGAATGGTATACTGAAGGAAGTTGAATGAAGGAGTGCGGAAAATGACCCGAAAATTGTATTTTGAGGATGCCTTTCAAACCGCTTTTGACACAAAGGCGGTAAAAATAGAAACCCGGGAGGGCACACCCTGGCTTGCGCTGGAGGGCACCCTGTTTTACCCGGAGGGCGGCGGCCAGCCCTATGACACGGGCACGCTGCGCTACGCGGGGCAGGAGGCGGCGGTAGTTGATGTGCAGGTGGATGAGGCCGGTGTCATCTGGCATAAAATAGCGCTTGCAGAAGGAGCCAGCCTGCCGGAAACAGGCGAGGTGGTGGCGGGTGAGATCGACTGGCCGCGCCGCTTTGACCACATGCAGCAGCACACGGGCGAGCACATCATCGCCAACTGCGTATACCGGCTCACGGGCGGCTTCACCCATGGGCTGCACATTGGGCAGGAGGTGTGCACCATTGACATCAGCCTGCCGGATAAGCAAACCCGGCTGGATGAGAAGACCTTGGGCGAGATTGAAACCCTGGCCAACCAGAAGATTGCGGAGGACGGCATAATCCGCTGCTATTTCCCCAAAAAGGACGCGCTGCCTGATCTTCCCCTGCGCAAGGACCCAACGGTGGAAGACAACATCCGCGTGTGTGACATCGGCGGGTTTGAGATGGTGGCCTGCGGCGGCACCCACCTTTCCCGCGCGTCCCAGGTGGGGCTGGTCAAAATCCTCTATGCCCAGCCCGCGCGCGGCAAGCTGCGCCTGTTCTTCCTGTGCGGACTGCGCGCCGCGCGGCATTATGCCCTGTGCTACACCGCCGCCAGCCAGGCGGCCAGCCAGTTGAGCGTGAAGGAGGAGGAGCTGCCCCAGCGCCTGGCCGAGGTGCTCAAGCAGGCGGCCGATACCCGGCGCGAACTGGGCGCACTTTTGCGAAAGGAATCGCTGGCTAAGGTGCCAGCCTTGCTGGCAGATGCCCTGGTGCTGTCAGACGGCCGTCGCGTGGTGATGGCGGAGCTGGAGGAAAAAGACCAGCCCGCCATGGAAGCGGTGGCGAAAGAACTGATAGCGGAAAAACGCGTCATCGCCCTCCTCTGCGTGCCGGCGCAGGGGCGGTACAACCTGCTTTTCGCGCGCTCGGACGACCTGGACATCAACCTGAACGACTTCATCAAATCCACCGGCGCCAAGGGCGGCGGCCGGCCGGAGTTTGTGCGGGGCGCTGCGGATGACAGCCTGCCCTGGGAGGCCGCGAAAGTCATGGCCCCTCATTTTTAATTTATATATCGGGAACTATTTTCGCCTCCTTCGCGTCTAAATGGTACCAAGCAAAGGAGGACCATCCCATGAAACATGGATTGAAAAAGATTATCACCATACTGTTGGCGCTGATCATGACCATCAGCATCGCGCTGCCCGGCATCGCGGCAGCCCAGACCCAGGAACTCAAAAAAGGCGACATGGGCGAAGACGTCCGGAAGATGCAGCAGCGGCTGTCCGAATTGGGCTACTACGCGGGTGAATTGACCGGCCAGTTTGATGAGGCGACGGAGGCTGCCCTCATCGCTTTCCAGCTAAAAAACGGGCTGCGTCAAAGCGGCATCCTGGATGAGGCCACCAAGGCCCGGCTGTTTTCAAAAGAGGCTGTGCGCGCCGTCACCCTGGAGGATTTTGTGCGCAAGAGCACGGAAGCCGCGCCCATGAGTGAAAGCGGGGCCATCATGGCCTATTATGAAGACTACTTCAATACCACCGAATACCCGCACTTCAATGAAAACCGCTTCCTGTCCGTCCTCACCTCCCCCCTGTCCACCTTCGCGGCGGACGTGGACACCGCCTCCTATGCGCAGGTGCGCGCGATGATCCTGCGGGGCGAGGACGTGCCCGCGGACAGCGTGCGCATTGAGGAGATGCTCAACTACTTCCGCTACAACTACAAAGGCCCAAAGGGCGAGGAACCCTTTGGCGTCACCATGGAATTGATGCAAACGCCCTGGAACCCGCAAACCCAGCTGCTGTTGATTGGCCTGCAGGCCAGGGAGATCAAAAAGGAGACGCGCCCGCCGCAGAACCTGGTTTTCCTCATTGACGTGAGCGGCAGCATGGCATCCCCCAACAAATTGCCCCTGGCCAAGCGCGCCTTTTTGATGCTGCTGGAGGAGCTGAGCCCCAATGACACCATTAGCGTGGTGACCTATGCCTCCGGCGATGAGGTGGTTCTGGAGGGCGTGCCCGCCAGCGAAAAGACCACCATCATGGCGGCCA
>DUQZ01000014.1 GCA_012837525.1 Clostridiales bacterium
AATCCAACAATCTACACCATCCAGTACCTGCATTGCTGCCCGTACCCTCCGGTGAAGACTGCAGTCTCGCTCAATTGAATCGACTGTCGTTTCTTCGCTTCTCTTCTCTGTACCGTTTTCAAGGTCCTCGCAGCCCCGTTTGGGGTGCCCGAATAATGTATCACACCCCCGCGGGTGAGTCAAGCAGAAAAAACGCGTTTTCACGCGTTTTTGCAAACAATTTTTAAACATGTGCTTTCTGGCGCGTGGCAGGACAGTTCGCCGCCGTCCTGTTATATTTTGAGCAATGCCGCGCTGATTATGACAAATACTCCAGGATGATGTCGGCCGCCTTGCGCACGTCCGCCCGCGAAACATCGTGATGGGTGACAAAACGGTACAGGCCGCCCATCTGCCCGTTGATGAGCACGCCGTGTTCCTTCATATACGCTACAAAGGCCGCGTCATCCTGAACGACGGAGGGGATACCCGCCCACACCATGTTGATGTGCAGGCTGTCCATGTCGATAGATACTTTATCGTTTACACTTAGCGCCTCCGCCAGCGCCCTGGCGTTCTCGTGGTCCTCATGAAGCCTGGTGGTCATCTGCTGGATGCTGATGAGGCCGCAAGCCGCCAGCACGCCGGCCTGGCGCAAGCCGCCGCCCAAAATTTTGCGGTTTTTGCGCGCGCGGTCAATAAATTCCCGGCTGCCGCAAAGCATGGAGCCCACCGGGGCGCACAGCCCCTTGGACAGGCAGAACATCACCGAATCCGCGTCCTTCACCAGGGCTTTCACATCCACCCCAAGGGCAGCTGCCGCGTTGAAAATCCGCGCGCCGTCCAGGTGCACCATCAAACCGGCTTGGTGCGCAGCCTGCGCTGTTGCTGTCATTTGTTCCAGGCTGACCACTTCGCCGTTGCCCAGCGCGTTTTCCAGGCACACCAGACGGGTGACAGGGTGGTGCAGATCCGGGGTGCGCACCGCCCGGTACACGTCCTCCGGCGTGAGCGTACCGCCCTGTGTATCCACAATCATCGCCGACACGCCGGACAGGCGCGCGTGCGCGCCCGCCTCGTGCTGGATGACATGGCTGTCCAGCGCCGTGATGATCTCCTGCCCGGGCGAGGTATGCGTCATGATGGCCAGCTGGTTGCCCATGGTGCCCGAGCACACAAACAGCGCGGCCTCCTTGCCCATCACCTCTGCCGCCAGCGCTTCCAGCTCATTCACCGTGAGGTCATCGCCGTACACGTCATCCCCCAGCGGGGCTTTCACCATCGCCTCATACATGGCCGGCGTGGGCCGGGTGACGGTATCGCTTCTTAGATCGATCAATTTCAAATACTCCTTCGGCGCAGTTTCATTCTATAGTAGCACCACCTTCAGCCCGCGAAAAGGGAAAAGGAGCGTTTGTTCGCTCCTTTTGTGTATTTATGGCAAATGCGCGTCTTACTTGATGGCACCTTCTACCATACCTTTGATGATGTATTTCTGGGCGAAGAGGTAGAGGACGATGATGGGGATCATCGCAAGCAGGGTGCTGGTGAGGATCAAGTCCCACTGCTTGAGGTAGCTGCCCGCAAACGCGGTAACCGCCAGCGGAATGGTCTGCACCGCGCCCGCGGAACCCAGGACCAACAGGGGCAGCAGGTAGTCATTCCAAATCCAGATGCCGTTTAGGATGAGCACGGTGACGATGGTGGGCTGCAAAAGCGGGATCACAATCTCAAAGAAGGTGCGCGTCTGGCTGCAGCCGTCGATGGTCGCCGCCTCCTCCAACTCCAGGGGCACGCCCTTGATGAAGCCATGGAAGATGAAGATGGTCATGGACGCGCCAAAGCCCAGGTAGGCAAAGGTAATGCCATGATAGGTACCCAAAAGGGGCAGGCGGATGAAATCGCCCATGATTTTAAACCACCTTACCAAGGGGAACATGACCACCTGGAAGGGGATGACCATGGCGGCTACGAAGAACATGAAGATGACCGTGGACCACTTGGTTTTGTTGCGCACCAGCGCCCAGGCGCACATGGCGGAAAACAGGGTGATGACCGTCAGCGACAGCACCGTGATGATGGTGGAGTCGATGAAGGCGCCCAGGTAATCCGTGCTGGGGTTGTTGAAGATGGTCACCACATTGGTCCAGATCTGCCCCCAGTATTCCGGCAGCGCAACGGGGCTGTTGATGATTTCCTTGGCGGTTTTGGAGGAGTTGATGATGACCAGCACAAAGGGCATCATGAACAGGATGAAGATGAGGATGGCCACAATTTCCAGCACGTAAAGCCCGGCGCCGCGGCGCTCACCCAGGCTGGCGTGCGGCTGATGGCGGGTTTTGACTTTGGTGCTCATGCTTCCACCTCCCTGCGCTTGTTCAGGTACACCTGCACCAAGGAGAAGACCACCAGCACGACAAAGAACACAACGGCCTTGGCCTGCGCCGGTGCCATCAGGTTAAACTGGTTGGCAGTGCGGTAGATGTCCATGGCCAAAAGCTGGCTGGCGCGGACCGCCTTGCCCATGTAAAGCATGGCTGGCCCGCCGTTTGTGAGCGTGGCGTTTAGGTCAAACTGCTTGAAGGAGTTGGTCAGCGTCAGGAAGATGGTAATCGTAAACGCGCTGGCCATCATGGGCATCATAATTTTGAACACCCGGGTGATGTAGTTGGCGCCGTCCACGTTGGCCGCCTCCATCACCGAGTCGGGGATGGATTGGATGGATGCCACATAAATCATCATGATATAGCCGGCGTACTGCCAGGTATTGACCACACTCATCGCCCAGATGACCGTCTCCTTCCTTGCGATGAAGGAGGTTTGGAAGGCTGCCAGGCCCATGGCCTTGCCCATGTCCACAAACACGTTGTTGAACATAAACTGCCAGATGTAGCCAAGCACGATGCCGCCAATCAGGTTGGGCACAAAGAAGCCTGCCCGGTAGAAGTTGCGGCCCTTCACCCGGCTGGTGGCCAGCAGGGACATCAAAAAGCCCGCGATGTTCACCAGCACGATGTTGATGACGGTGTACAGCAGCGTAATCTGGAAGGAATAGATGAACTGCGGCTCGCTGAACATCCCTGTAAAATTCTTGAATCCTACCCAGTTCAGCACCGTTTTCACGCCGTCCCAGTCCGTCATGGCGTAATAGATGCCCATAAAGAAGGGGACGATGATGACCATCAAAAACGCGAAGGCCGTTGGAAATATGAACAGAAAGTCCACGATACCGCGCCTTTTCAAACCCAACCACTCCTTACATATCTATATTTTTTGTATCTGTTTCAGTATACCGCACAGGCTCTGATTTGTGAAGTGTGCGGCATCGCGGGGTTTTCCATTTTTGAAAACAGGGCTACCGCGAAAACGGCAGCCCTGAAATCCAGGTAAGGGAATTGTTATTTAACAGCAATCTCCTCAAAGGCGGCGGTCACCAGGGTGACGAAGTCCTCTACGCTGGTGCCGGTGGCAAGCAGCTCAAAGATCGGGCCCAAGGTGCCCTGGTTGAACCCATCGGGGTTTTGGCCAAAGCGCCAGTTGAAGTTGCCGCCGCGGGCACTGGCTTCTACCAGCGCGCTGGAGAAGGGGCCGGCGGGGAGCAATTTGACAGATTTGAAGGCAGGCACCATGCCGGCTTCGGCCACCATGTAATTGGCGCCGTCCTCGGTGAGGGCCATGTAGTTGAGGAAGTCAACAGCGGCCTTCTGCTGTTCAGGAGTGGCCTTGGCGTTGACGACAAACCAGGAGGGGGCGGCCATGTACAGACCAGTGGACTCTTCCTCCAGGAAGTTGTGGGAGACATAGCCCATCTTGAAGTTGGCTTCCAGCTGCTTCAGGTTGGGGTCAATCCAGTTGCCCTGGGTGATGAAGGCAGCCTTCTGGTTGGCGAAAGCGGCTACCTGGGCGTCGTAGTTGCCATTTTGCAGTACGTTCTGGTCGGCATAGTCATACAGCAGCTTCAGGTAGTTGGCAAACGCGGTCAAACGCTCGGTGTCCACCTCGCCCTTGCGCAGGTTGTCATACAGGGTGGAATCGTTGTAGTCCATATAGCCAGCATAAAAGGCGTTGAACACGTGCTGGGATGTCACCCACCACAGCTCGCCGGCGATGGAGGTACCCACGCTGGTTACGCTGTCCAGGCCCAGTTCGTCCTTCATGCCATCAATCTTCTCAAACGCGGCTTTCACAGCGGAGAACGTGGTCAAGGTGGCGGGATCAACGCCGGCCTTCTCCAGGATTTCCGCGTTATAGCCCAGGCCGAAGCCTTCCATCGCGATGGGGAAACCTACAACTTTGCCGTCAGGGCTGTAAAACGCCAGGTCCGTGTCCTTGACCCACTCGGCGTCGGACATATCGGCGATGTAGTCCTTCCAAAGGTCATAGCCGCCGATGCCTTCAATCATGAAGATGGTGGGCATGGCATCCGCTGATACCTTGGATTTCAGCGCGCCGCCGTAGTCAGCGCCGCCGCCCAGGGTCTCAACCGTCAGGTTGACGCCGGGGTGCTTTTCGTTGTAGAGCTTGGCAAAGGCCTGGATCATGGGGTCGATCTCCACCTTCAACTGGAACACGGAGAAGTCAACCTTCTCTTCCGCAGACGCGGGGATGATCGCCAGGCCGAGCACAAAGATGGCCGCCAGGGCAAGGGATAGGAATTTACGCATGGGGAATCCTCCTTAGATGTTAATGTTGCGCTGATGCGCTTCCAAATTATTTTCGCGGGTTCTTGCGAACCGTTGTGATACATATGTACCCTTCCCCCGCGGCCGTTAATCACTGAATCTTAAAAATATGGCCCGATTTTTCCCGAATCAGACAAAAACGGCGCTGTTTCCAGCGCCGGATCAGGTGTGTATGGTTTGTGGCCTACCGCAAGTTCTGCAGCGGCATGCCCTCCTTGCACATGGGGCAGACATCGGGCGGATAGTGCTCCGCGCGGAAGCGCAGCAGCGGGATGAGCGGCGCCTCCGCCGGCACTTCCCCGCCGGATTTGTCCACCAGGCATCCGATGGCCACCACGCTGCCGCCCAGGGCGCGCACGATCTCCGTCATCTCGCGGATGCTCTGGCCGGTGGACACCTCATCCTCCACCAGCAGCACCTTCATGCCGGGGTGAATTTCAAACCCGCGGCGCAAAATCAGCGCGCCGTCACGCTTTTCGCAGTACAGCAGTTTTTTGCCCAGCGCGCGCGCCACCTCATACCCGGGTAGCACCGCACCCACGGCGGCCGCCAGCACCACATCGGGCTCATAGCCCGCGCAGCGGGATGCCAGCTCCCGGCCGACCAACTCCCCGGTCTTGTGGTCCTCAAACAGGCGCGCGCACTGCACATACCAATCGGTATGGCGGCCGGACAGGCGGTAAAAATGCCCCTGCTGGATGGCGCCGTGCTTGGTAAACAGATCCTTGATGGTGTGGGTGTCCATAGTCATGTCAAATCTCTCTTTATTTATGTATCCGACGAAATGTTTTATATACCAGACGAAGGCGTTAATGCACAGAGGATTCGTGGATTTTTATGTCTCCGCTAAGTCGAACGAAGGAGGCGTAGCCGCAGTGCTACGTTGACTGAGTGAGACAACGCGGAGGCGGAAAAAGACCGAATCATCAAAGCATTAACAAGTGAGTCTGGTATAACTAAAAGCGCCGTTACCGGCGCTTTTAATCGTTTATTGTTTCGCGCCGCATTCCGGGCAGAACTTGGCCCCGGCTGCCAGGGGCTTGCCGCAGTCCACACAGGACGCAGCGGATTGGCTGGCGCCGCACTCGGGGCAGAACTTGCTGCCCTGGGGGATTTGCTGCTTGCAGGACACGCAGGGCACGGTCGCTGCCTGCGGGGCTGCCGCCTGCGGCTGCTGGTTGGCCTGGAACGCGCCTTGCATCATCTGGCCCATTGCCATGCCCGCGCCCACGCCCATGCCCATGCCGGCAGAGCCGCCTTCGTTTTGGGCCGCGTCGCGCATGGCTTCCGCCGCCTGGAACTGGGTGTATTTGTTCAAATCGCCCACCACGCCCATGCTGGTGCGCTTGTCCATGGCCGCTTCCACTTCCTGGGGCAGGCTGATGTTCTCAATCACGAAGCTTTCCAGCTTCAGGCCCAGCGGGGTAAAGCGCGGGGCAAGCGCGTTTAAGGCAAACTGGCCCAACTCGTCATAGTTGGCGGCCAGATCCAGGGCGGGAATCTTGCTTTGCGCCAGGATGTCAGACAGCGCGGACACCACCGTGCGCTTGATCTGCCCTTCCACGCCTTCCACTGTCATCAGCTCTGTTGTGCCAAAGACTTCCTTTAGGAAGGCCACCGGATCCACCACACGGAAGGAGTAGATGCCAAAGGCGCGCAGGCGCACCATGCCAAACTCGGCGTCGCGCATCATCACCGGGTTGCTGGTGCCCCACTTCTGGTCCAAAAACTGCTTGGTGTTGACGAAGTACACCTCAGCCTTAAAGGGGGAGTTGAAGCCGTATTTCCAGCTTTTCAGCGCGGTCATGATTGGCATGTTCTGGGTGGACAGCTCATAGCGGCCGGGCTGGAACACGTCGGCGATTTTGCCTTCGTTCACAAAGACCGCCACCTGGCTCTCGCGCACGGTGAGCTGGGCGCCCATCATGATTTCCTTGCCGTTGCGGTCATAGCGGTGCACCATCGTGTTGGTGCTGGAATCGGTCCATTCGATGACATCAATAAATTGACTGGTAACCATTTTCTTGAAGAAGCTCATGGCAATCCTCCTAAATTTTCTTGGGAGTCTATCAACAGGCCACCCTTGGCCTTGGGTTTATTGCTTGGTGGGGATGAGGGCATCCAGCTGTTCCAGTACGCGAAACTGTGTGCACACCAAATCCAGGTCCATAAAGTCCTTTACCTGGGCGGCTGCCTCCAGCACCTGGCGCTGGGCTTTGGAGCTGAGGACGTCCAGCTCGCTGTCCGAAATCTGCGCGGTGGCGCAGGCCAGCACGCGCAGGCGCAGCGGGCTGATAAGCGCCGTGGTAAAGGCAAGCGGCCCCGCGATCTGGCCAAAGAAGTTGGCGCGCAGCGCCAAATCCAGCCGGTCAAAGCCGTGGTGCCAGCGGGTTTCCAGGAAGTTGGCGCCATCGGGCAAATCAAACTCAAACAGCAGGCAGGCGCGGTCCGCCGCGATGGGTGAGCGCGAGAGCATCAGCCGGCTGATCAGCTCATCGCGGTTGGCGATGCGCTCCTCCAGCAGCCGGTGCAGCGCTTCGTTTTGAAGCCGCGCCATGGTGAGCCCGGGGTTGTAGTCATAATCGCTGTGGTCGCCGTGCAATTGATCCAGCGCCTCGCGCAGAAGGGACAGCTCGTTGCGCAGGCCGTCGCCCCGGCGGTGGGTGCGCATGATGGGCATATAGGGGTGATGCTCATCCAGGTGGCTGCGCAGGCTGTCGGCATCCGCCCCGTCCAGGTCTATCGCGACTGCGTCCGCGCCGGGATGGTTCAAAAAACGGATGGCCGCCTCGGCCGAATCCGCCAGCGCGATGGGCTCAAACATCAGCCGGTTCATATCCGGAATGCTGGTGTACGCATCCTTCACCTCGGTCTGATTGGTAACCAGCAGTAGTTTGTACATTCAAGCCCTCCTTGTGTTTGCGTGCCCTATTATAGCCCGATGAGGCGTTCTTTTCAATGGTTTTGTAAAAACCGTTCCAATACCGGCAGATTTTGACAGGACGCGGGCACGGTTTCCCCGCCGCACACCCTGCTTTGGCTGGCCGGGTCTTATGATTGTACCCTTCCTTTTCAGATTCCCTCAAAAGGCGTATAATATCGAAGGCCGTGTCAACGCGGCAGGAGGAACCATGCGTATTATTATCATCGGGGATGGCAAGGTGGGCCATTCCATCGCGGAGACCCTGGTCGAAGAGGACCACGAGGTCACCATTGTAGACCGCAGCGAGGCCGCGCTCCAGCGCAGCCAGGAAACGCTGGACGCCATGGTGGTCAAGGGCAACGGCGTCAATGTGGACACCCTGCTGGAAGCGGGCGCCACGGACGCGGATATCTTGATTGCCGTCACCATGAGTGATGAGATCAACATGCTGTCCTGCCTGACGGCCAAGCGCCTGGGCGCGCGCTATGCCATCGCCCGCATCCGGGACCCGGAATACAACAAAAGCCTGTCCTTCTTAATGAAGGAACTGCTGATTGACTACGTCATCAACCCCGAGCGCATCATGGCGCTGGAGATCAGCCGCATGCTGCGCTATCCCTTCACCGGCACCATTGAAACCTTCGCCCGCGGCCGGGTGGAGATGATGGATTTCCGCCTGGGCCGGGATGACGCGCTGGTAGGGATGACGCTGGGCGATTTGTACCGCAAAAAGCCTTCCCTGCCCCGCGTCCTTTTTTGCGCCGTCCAGCGGGAGGAGGAAGCCATCATCCCCAAGGGTGATTTGGTCTTTGAGGAAGGCGACCACATCTATGTGGCCGCGGACGTGCTCACCATCAGCCAGTTTTTCCGGCAAATTGGCAAAAACACCTCGGACATCAAGTCCGTGATGATCCTGGGCGCGGGCAGGATTTCCTACTATTTGTGCAGGCTGCTTTTGGACATGCGCATGCAGGTGACGGTGATTGAGCGGGATGAGGACCGCGCGATGGAATTCGCCGAGATGCTGCCCGAAGCCAGCGTCATCATGGGCGACGGCACCGACCAGGAGCTGCTGATGAGCGAAGGCCTGGACCAGTTTGACGCCTTCGTCACCTTAAGCGGCCTGGATGAGGAAAACATCATGACGGGGCTGTACGCCAAGTCCGCCGGTGTGCGCAAAGTGATTGTCAAAAACAGCCGGGACAACTATATGGACATCCTGGGCGTGATTGGCCTGGAAAGCGTGGTCAGCGTCCGCCAGGTGACCGGCAACACCATCCTGCGCACCGTGCGCACCCGCGGCGCGGCCGATTCCGCCGCCGCGGTGGAGCGCATGTACCGCTTGATGGACGGCGCGGTGGAAGCGCTGGAGTTCATCGCCCAGAAGGACGAGTTTTTTATCAATATCCCGCTCAAGTCGCTCACCGTGAACCCCAGCGCCTTGATTGCCGTCATCGTGCGGGATGGGCAGGTGCACATCCCCTTTGGCGATGATGTCATCAAGCCATATGACCGTGTGGTGGTGATTGTCAAGGGCAACAATGTGCAGCGGCTGTCCGACATCTTCATCAAGGGCATGCCATGAACTGGCGATTGGTCCTCAACCTCTTAAGCAAGCTGATGGTCCTGGAGGCAGCGCTGATGCTGCCCTCCTTTTTCGTATCCCTGCTGCATGGGGAGCAGGCGCTGCTGGTCTTTGGCGTGCCCATCCTGGCGCTGGTGGCGCTGGGCTTGCCGATGACGCTCAAGCAGCCTGCCTCAAAGGACGTGCACGCCCGGGAAGGCTTGGCGGTTGTGGCCCTGTCCTGGGTCTTGCTGTCCCTGTTTGGCACCCTGCCTTTTTTATTGTCCGGCGTAATCCCCGGCTTCATCAACGCCCTGTTTGAAACCGTATCCGGCTTCACCACCACAGGCGCCTCCATCCTCAACCAGATTGAAGGCCTGCCCCATGGCGTGCTGTTCTGGCGTTCCTTCACCCACTGGGTGGGCGGCATGGGCGTGTTGATTTTGACGCTGGCCATTCTGCCCAAGCTGTCCGGCAGCGCGGCCACGCTGGCGCGCGCGGAAAGCCCCGGGCCCACCTTTTCCAAGGTGGTACCGCGCATGCGGGACACCGCGCGGTGGATGTACGCGGTTTATACCGTGTTGTCCCTGGCGCAGCTGGTTTTGCTACTCATCTCCGGCCTGCCGCTGTTTGACGCCTTCATCCACACCATGGGCACAGCGGGCACGGGCGGCTTCTCCAACCGCAACGCCTCCGTCGGCGCGTATGACAACCCCTTTGCCGAGGGCATCATCACCGTGTTTATGCTCCTCTTTGGCATGAACTTCGCCGTGTATTTCAAATTGCTGCGCGGGGAAGGCCGCGCCTCCTTCCACAGTGAGGAGGTGCGCGCGTACTGGCTTTTGGCCGCAAGCGCCATCCTGGTTACCACCCTGCTGCTGATTCCCCAGTACGGCAATTTCTTCACCGCGCTGCGCTATTCCAGCTTCCAGGTATCCTCCATCATGTCCACCACCGGCTATGCCACCACAGACTATGTGCTCTGGCCGCAGTTTTTGCATATTCTATTGCTGCTGCTCATGATGGTGGGCGCCTGCGCCGGCTCCACCGCCGGCGGGATGAAGGTGAGCCGGGTGGTGATGCTGCGCAAGGCGGGCGCGCGGGAAATCGGCCAGGCGACAGCGCCCCGCCGGGTGCGTCTGCTGAAGATGGACAGGAAGACAATCAGCGAGGAAACGCTGCGAAGCGTACTGGTCTTTTTTGTCATCTATATGGGGTTTTTGTTCCTGGGCACGCTCATCGCCTCCATGGATGGGCATGATTTCGCCACCAGCTTTTCCGCCATCATCTCCTGTTTGTCCAACATCGGCCCGGGGCTGAACCTGGTGGGCCCCAGCGGCAATTTTGACATCTTCTCCCCGCATGTGAAGGTGCTGCTCACCTTTTTGATGCTGGCCGGCCGCCTGGAGTTTATCCCGCTGCTTACCCTGTTCCACAGGGAGATGTGGAAAACCGGGCACTAAGGACACTTTCAAACAACAAAGAATACGCCCTGCCGTTTCTGGCAGGGCGCGTTATATATGGTCATTTCATTGATTACTTCGGGCTCATCTCCTGATAGGTATCATCCGATACCCCGGTGAAATCCTTCGCGGGCGTGTTGAACGCCGCGGGCTGGTCCGCGTCAATTAAATTGGGCACAGCCTCCGCGTCCGTGGCGTATTGCGTGGCCTCCGCGCCATTGCCCTGGTTGACGGGGCAGGCGATGTCATACTGCTGCAAATAGTGTTCATACTGGGTCTGAAACATGGGCCCGTACTGGCCGGCGTGCACGTTTTGCAGATACTCGTGCCCGTCCGCCACGCCCATGTGCGCCACCTCAATCACGCTGACGGCGATGTTGCTGCAGTGGTCGGAGCTGCGCTCCAGGTTGGTGAGCAGGTCGCTTAGCACAAAGCCCAGCTCAATGGTGCAGGTGCCCAGGCGCAGGCGCTCCACATGGTTGGCCTTGATGATATTGCGCAGGCGGTCAACCACCTCCTCCAGCGGCTCCACCTTCTGCGCGATAAACAGGTCGTTTTTGACAAAGGCCTCCACCGCCAGGTTGACGGTTTCCAGCACCGCGGCGCGCATGACCTTTGTTTCCTGCTGGGCTTCGGAGGAAAAGCTGATTTCCTTGGAATGCATCTCCTCCGCCACCTCGGAAATATTGACGGCATGGTCGCTGATGCGCTCAAAGTCCCCGATGATCTTGAGCATCTTGGACACCTCGCGGCTCTCCTCATCCGTCATGTGCTGGGCGCCGATCTGCACCAGGTAGGAGGTCAATTTGTCCTCATAGCGGTCAATGGTGCCCTCCAGGTCCTCCACCCCTGCCGCGGTTTTGGCGTCGTACTGGTCCAGCAGGCCGTCCGCTTGGACAAAAGCCGCCAGCGCCATGTTGGCCATCTCACCGGTCAGTTTACGGCTTTGCTCAATCGCCATAGAGGGCGTAGCCAGCAGGCGCGGGTCCAGCAGCTCCAGCTCCTCGCCGTGCTTGGAGTCCTTGATGGTCTTCTTGGCCAGCCACTCCAATTGACGGATAAAGGGAAAGAGCACCGCCACAGCCACAACATTAAACACCGTGTGCACCACCGCGATGCCCACTGCCTGCACAGGCAGGGCGGTAAAGGCAAAGCCGATGAAGTAATCCAGAAGATAAAACACACCCAAAAACAGCAGGGTGCCGATGAGGTTGAAATATAAATGCACCATTGCCACGCGCCGGGCGTTGCGGTTGGCGCCGATGGATGAGACCAGGGAGGTAATGCAAGTACCGATGTTTTGCCCCATGATGATGGGCAGGGCCGCGCCATAGGTCAAGGCGCCTGTGTTCGCCAGCGCCTGCAGGATACCGACAGAGGCGGAGGAGCTTTGGATGATGGCCGTCACCACGGCGCCCAGCAGCACACCAAAGAGGGGGTTTGAGAACAATACCAGCATCTCGCGGAAGGAGGGGATCTCCGCCAGCCCGGAGACCGCCAGGGACATCTGCTCCATCCCAAACATCAATACGGAAAAACCCAGCAAAATGCCCGCGGTG
>DUQZ01000015.1 GCA_012837525.1 Clostridiales bacterium
GTATCCTGTGGAACGGCGTGGACATCAGGGACTATGACTACCAGGCGTATTTGAAGGAATTATCCTGCGTGTTCCAGGATTTCTTCCTCTTCCCCTTCTCCATCCGCAGCAATATTGACCCAGAAGGAAAGGGCAGCGAAAAGAGCATCCTGGCCGTGCTGGAAGAAACGGATATGCTGGAGGCTATCTCCCGCTTGCCGGGGGGCATCAACACCCACCTGAACAAGTCCATCTGGGAGGACGCCACGGATTTCTCCGGCGGCGAAAAGCAAAAGCTGGCCATCGCGCGCAGCCTGTACCGCCCGGCAAAGCTGGTCATCCTGGATGAGCCGACCGCGGCCCTGGACCCGCTGGCCGAGAGCGAGGTGTACGAGCACTTCCACCAGCTAACCCGCGGCCGCACCGCCATCTTTATCTCCCACCGCATGAGCAGTTCCACCTTCTGCGACAAGATCCTGCTGTTGCAGGACGGCAAGCTGGCCGCCTTTGACAGCCACCAGCGCTTGATGCAGGGGCACAATTTGTACCGCGAATTGTTTGAGGCCCAGGCGCAGCACTTCCGCACGGTCAGATTGGAAGAGCGCGCGCAGATCGCCTGAGTTTTATACCATTAAACAAACATCCCGGGGTTCGTCACAGCATCCCCGGGATTCTACATTGTGTTTCGCTTTTACTGCACCCAGTCCCTCACGCTCAGCCAGCCCAGATCACGCCCCATCACCATGTGCGTGAAGATGCGGAAGGGCTGGGCGGGCAGGCCTTTCTTGCCCAACAGGGTTTCCAGCTCCTCATCCTTGGGGAAGCGGATGGGCATCAGCAAGACCGGCACCCCCTCTTCTGTCACCACGCGCGGGGTTTGCAGGCTGCCGTGGTAGTTTGCCACCACCTCGCTTAATTTGGGCTCGCCCTGCTGGCTCAGCCGCGCCTGGCGGTAACGCACCTCCAGCACCTCCGCCGCGGCCTCTGCCTGTTTTTGGTTCGCAAAAGCCAAGGACAACACCACCCACTGGGCATCCTGCGTATAGACATGCGCGATGGCCAGGGTATGCCACACAACGGGCTGGTTGGCGTTGTCCTGGGTCATGACCGTTTGCTGCGGCGGGTTATCCGGTACATCCAGCCCCAAAAAGGCGGGCGTCATCACATGCAGCTGCGCAAGTACGCCCCTATCCGTCTCTGCTGCCTTGCCGGACGCCTTGATTAAACTGGTCAGTGCCTTGTTTTCAGACAGGAAGGCGCCGGTGTTCGCGGCCAGGGTGCGCATGAGCACATCATCTGGTGTGGCAATCAGCATGGTCTCATCCACAGCAACCGGCCAGGAGCGGCCCAAATTCCCGCCAAATATGAAATTGGGGTCGCGGGCGGTCAAATCAAACGCATTTCCGTTGCTGACATCGCCATCCTTGGCCAGGATGTCAAAGGGGGAAGCATCCGCCGCTATTTGCTGATAACCCCTGCCCGCAAGTGCTCTGCGCACCGCCGCCGGGTCAAAGGGTCCCGTCAGCCAGACATGCACATCAAGCGGGATGCCCGTTTCCAAAGACTGCTCAATCTGAAACAGGTCCACGCCCGTCGCCTCAGCGATGGCTTCCGGGTCACCCAGGTTGGTCAACATGCTGTTTGCGCCAGCGGATAAGGCCAGCAAAAGCTGAAACGCGCCGCTGCGGGCGTCCGGCGTTGTCAAGGCATTGTATTCCGCCGCGCTGCCCACATTCACCGCATGCGGCAGTTGCGTTTTTATGACCGCGTAATCCGCGAAGCTCAGCCAGCCATCCTCAAAGGCGAGGGTAGGCACGCGCGCGAGCATCCCCAGCAGCGGCGTTTCCGCTTCCTCAACCGCAACAGCAGGCACACTCAAGGCCAACAGTATCATCAGCGCGATACAAAGACTCAACAGTTTTCTCACTTACTTCCCTCTTTCCGGGTCAATCACCGTAAACTTTCACATCAAAACCTAAGAGATTATGCGGAAATCTTACCCAGGTTTTGTGGTTTTAGTTGGATTGTATGTTTCTGCGAATTGAAGACTCGAGTAAATCAGTGACCTGCCCCCCGATCCTTGTGCCAGTTTCAGAGTTAGTTGAGATATAATCAACAAAACAAAGGAGCTGGAAGAAATGGCGCAAAAGAAGTACACGGTGGAACAGATCATTGTCAAACTTCGGGA
>DUQZ01000001.1 GCA_012837525.1 Clostridiales bacterium
ATTGCTTAGCAATGCATTCCATGCATTTTCGCTGGCCGCGAGCACAGCTCGCAAGCGAAAATGCCGGTTCCTCCAAACCGACAAAGTGTCCGCAGACACTTTGTCGAAACGCTAAAAGCGTCCCGCGGGACGCTTTTTGAATGGAGTCAATGCTTTTTATTTAAAAGATTTAAGCGCTTCCTTATAGGCGGCGGCTAGCTGCGGGTCGCTCAGGTCGCCGGTTTCAAACAGTTTGGTTTTCAACTCCTCCGGCATCTCTACCACGATGTCCGGGGTGACCCCTTCCTTGTGCACCTTGTTCCCTTCGGGGGAGAAGTACTGCGCAGCCGTGAACTGGAAGCCGGATTTTTCATCGCTCAGGGGCACCACATACTGGATGACGCCTTTGCCGAAGGTCTGCTCGCCAACGATCTGCGCGCGCTTGTTTTCCTTGAGCGCGCCGGCCAGTATCTCGCTGGCGGAGGCGGAGTGGTCGTTCACCAGCACGGTGATGGGCATGGTTTCAGCGCCCTGGGTGGTCACATATTCCTTGCGCCGCTCAAAGCGGTCCATGGTGTAATACAGCAGCTTTTTATCCATCAGCATGTTGCCGATGGCTTCGGCGTCACCCACCCAGCCGCCGGGGTTGTCGCGCAGGTCGAAGATCAAATGCTGCATGCCCTGCGCTTTTAAGGCCTCATAGCCTTCCTTGAAGGCTTCCTTGCTGCCGCCTGCAAACTCGTACAGGATCAGGTAGCCCACCTTGTCGTCAATCATCTTGTAATCCGCGCGGTTCACCGTGATGTTGGCCTTAACCAATTCAAAGGGCAGGGTCTCATCATTGCGGATGATTTCGATGTTCACCTTTTCGCCCGGCTTGCCGCGCATGATGTCCACCGCCTCATGCATGGTTGCGGTGCTGACCACCACATCCTCCACCTTGTAGAAGACATCGCCCTTTTTCAGCCCGGCGCGCTCCGCCGGCGTATCCTTGAACACGCGCACGATGGTCACAGAGCGGTCCTTGTAGTTGCCCAGCATCATCACACCGATGCCGGCGTACTTGCCGCTGTCATCCTCCTGCATTTTGTTCCAGGCTTCCTGCGGGTAATAGAAGGAGTAGGAATCGCCCAGGCCGGCCAGCAGGCCCTGGATGGCCCCGTCCAGCATGTCCTGTTCCTTGGGCTCCTCATAAAAATAGGCGTCCACATACTTCTTGACCTCGTCAAGCAACTCGTATTTCTTCAGACGCTCGTACTCTTCCTTGGGGATGGTCACGGTTTCCTTGTTGCCGGACGCCCAACTCGCCCCGGCGAAAATGGGGGAGACAAGCAGGATGGCAGCCAGCGTCATCAGGGTGATGAAGACAAGGAGTTTGTTGGTCTTTTTCATACTCAGAACCCTTTCGAAATGGTGGTGGTCACTTTCTGGTCTTGCTGGTGTCCCGCTTGCGCAGGTCATCAGCCAGTTTAAACAGCATCGCGTCCTTGAAGTGCCGCAAATCAAGCCCGGATACCTTTTGGATCTTGTCCAGGCGATAAACCAGGGTGTTGCGGTGGATATACAGGTCGCGCGCCGCGTCGGTCAGGTTAAGGTCGCGGTTGATGAACACATTGACGGTTTCCAGCATCTCATCGCTAAACAGCTTGGCCGTCTCGCGGTTGAACACCGCGGCGATATAGGGCTTGGCGTCCTCTGGCGCGCAGTCCATCATGAAGCGCTCCAGAATCAGGTTGTGGTATTGGTAAATCTGCGTCTCTGGCTGAAACAGGCTGCCAATCTGGATGGCCTTTTTGGCCTGCTCGTAGGAGGCAGGCAAGTCCTGCAGGCTGCGCGCCACCTGGCCAATGCCGATTAAGGCGTGCAGGCCCAGCTCGTTTTGCAGGGTGTCCAGCAACGCCATCGCGTATTCCATCAACTCCTCCTGCCCCTCGTCCGTCAGATCCCGCGCGATGACAAGGTTGCGCGTATCCAGGGGGATGAGGAGGTCTGTTTCTGACAGCGGAATGTACTCCGCCAGGGTGTCATGAGGGATTTGCTGGTGCAGGCGTGAAAAATTGATAAACAGGGTCGCGCGGGGCGTATCCTGCGCGATGTCATAATCATGCATCAGGGTATCCATCTCCTGCACGCTTAGTTCCTCATGCAAAAGACGCTTGAGCGCGTTGCCCAATTCCTTGGTGATGCCCTGCTCCTGCTTGAAGGTTTGGATCAATTTCGCGCACAAAAGCAGCACGTCATGGGATTCGGGCCTGTCCTTGGTTGCCAAGGTATAGGTTTCAAGCCCCGGCAAGGTCAGGAACAAATAGCCGGATTTGGATACCAGCACGTTCTCTTGTAAGGTGGCGGGCAGCATGAAGGTATCAGGCTGCCGCGGCACAAGGCAGCGCCCTTGCCTGTCCAGCAGGAACACCGGCTGGCTTAGGGTAGAAAACAGGGCATCCACTTCCTGTAGCACCATGTCGGACAACTTGATCACCTCACTTCAAATCAGTTTGAGTATAACATGTCAGCCTGCCCTTGCAAACAATCCGCGGCAAATCCCGGTTTTGTTAACGGATTCTTCACCAATTCATGGCAGGGGTTTCATCGAAAAACGCCAAACGCACACCCAATCCGGGTACACTGATGATACCCCGTGTGATGCTTGCATTCAGGCGGTTTAAATGGTATTTTAATCTATGGCGCATTTTACCCAATACCAGCGCCATATTGTCAGGAGGACAGACATGAGCTATCAGTCAGAGAAGATCAGTGGGAACCAGTACAAGATTTCTTTCACCGTGCCGTCAGAGGAATTTGACGCCGCGATGCAAAAAGCGTATTTGAAAAACCGCGGCCGCATCAATGTGCCCGGTTTCAGAAAGGGCAAAGCGCCCCGGAAGTTGATCGAAAACATGTACGGCGAGGCCATCTTTTATGATGACGCCTTTGACCTGATCTTCCCGGACTTGTACGAAAAAGCGGTGGAGGAGGATGACCTGTTCCCCGTGGACCAGCCCAGTGTGGAGGTTGACCAGATCGGCGGCGGCCAGGAGCTCAAGTTCACGGCCACCGTTTATGTAAAGCCCGACATCACCCTGGGGGACTACAAAGGCTTGAAGGGCACCCGCCATTTGCACCCCATTTCTGATGAAGAAATCGAGCACCGCATCTCCCATGACACCCAGAAGGTGACCACGGTGGAGGATGTCGAAGGCCGTCCCCTTCAGGAGGGCGACACCGCCAACATCAACTACCTGGGCAAACTGGACGGCGTCCCCTTTGAGGGCGGCCAGGCGGACGGACACGACCTGAAGCTGGGCTCCGGTTCCTTCATCCCTGGCTTTGAAGAGCAGGTCATCGGGATGAACATCGGGGAGGAGAAGGTCATCAACGTGACCTTCCCCGAGCAGTATCACTCAGAAGACCTGGCTGGCAAGGACGTCACCTTTGAGGTGAAGGTCAATGCCGCCACCCAGGAAGTGAAGCCCGAGTTGGATGACGACTTCGCCCAGGACGTGTCCGAGTACAAAACCTTCAAGGAGTACCGCGAAGCCATCGTCAAGGAGCTGGAGGAGCGCCGCGACAAGCAGGCGGAAAGCGGCCTTGAGAATGAGCTGATTCAAAAAGCGGTGGACGCGGCGGACGGTGACATCCCCCCGGCCATGATCGAGCGCCAGATTGACCGCATGTTCATGAACATGAAGATGCAGATGGTCTACTCCGGCCTGCGCATGGAAGACTACCTGATGTACACCAACACCACCGAGGACGAACTGCGCGAGCGCTTCCGTGAGGACGCGGCCAACAACGTGAAGACCGAGTTGGTGCTGGACGCCATCGCCAAGCAGGAAAACATTGACGCGACGGATGAAGAAGTGGATGAGCAGATCACCCGCTACGCCACTGAAGCCCACCAGGATGTGGAAACCTACAAGGCCGGCATGTCCGACACCCAGCGCGAGAACTTCAAGGACCTGGCCATCACCCGCAAGGTGATTGAGCTGATCAAATCCAATGCCGACATCAGCGTGCACGAGGGCAGCCATGATGAGGAGCCCATTGACGTGGCCGAAGTGATGGAGTCCGTCACCGAGGCGCTGGAAGACACGGCCGAGGAAGAAAAGCCCAAGAAGGCCGCGAAGAAAACCAAAAAGAAAAAGGATGAGGAGCCGACTGAAGGCTAAACAGAAAGGAAACCAGAGGACATGATCCCTTATGTGATTGAGCGTTCCGGCAACGCCGAGCGTTCCTACGATATTTATTCCAGATTATTGAAGGACCGGATTATTTTTCTCTCCGGCCCTGTCAACGACGCCATGGCCAACGCCATCGTCGCCCAGTTGCTGTTCCTTGATATGGACAACCCCAACGCCGATATCAACCTGTACATCAACAGCCCTGGCGGTTCTGTCACCGCGGGCATGGCCATTTATGACACCATCCAGTATGTGAAAGCCCCGGTGCGCACCGTGTGCGTGGGGATGGCTGCCAGCATGGGCGCATTCCTGCTGATGGCGGGCACCAAGGGCAAGCGCATGGCGCTGCCCAACAGCGAGGTCATGATTCACCAGCCCTCCGGCGGCGCGGAAGGCCAGGCGACGGATGTGACCATCCGGGCGGAATGGCTGCTGAAAACCAAGCACAAGATGAACCGCATGATGGCGGAGATGACCGGCCAGCCCATTGAGAAGATCGCCAACGACGTGGAGCGCGACTTCTTCATGTCAGCGGAGGACGCGAAGGCTTACGGCATCATCGACGAGATTTTTGAGCCGCGCAAGGCAGAGGAGAAAAATGGCTAAAGAGCCAAACGATACCCGGAAAATCCCCCGCTGCAGTTTCTGCGGCAAAACCCAAAACAACGTCAAGCAGTTGATTGCCGGCCCCAACGCCTTTATCTGCAACGAGTGTGTGGAATTGTGCGGCGAGGTCATTGGCGACGGCATGATGGAGGACACCCGCAAAAGCAGGCTGCCCAAGCTGATGACCCCGGCAGAAATCAAGAAGACGCTGGATGAGTACGTCATCGGCCAGGAGCGCGTCAAGCGCGCCCTGTGTGTGGCGGTGTACAACCACTACAAGCGCATCCGCTCAAACGCGCAGCGCGCGCAGGAGGTGGAGCTGCAAAAGTCCAACATCCTGCTGGTAGGCCAGACTGGCACCGGCAAGACCTACCTGGCGCAGACCCTGGCGCGCATTTTGAACGTGCCCTTCGCCATCGCGGATGCTACCTCCTTAACCGAGGCCGGCTATGTGGGCGAGGACGTGGAGAACATTCTGCTGCGGCTGATTCAGGCCGCGGGCGGGGACATCCAGGCGGCCCAGCAGGGCATTATCTACCTGGATGAGGTGGACAAAATCGCCCGCAAGAGCGAAAACGTGTCCATCACCCGGGATGTGTCCGGCGAGGGCGTGCAGCAGGCGCTGTTGAAGATCCTGGAGGGCACCGTAGCCAATGTGGCGCCCCAGGGCGGGCGCAAGCACCCGCAGCAGGAAACCATTCCCATTGATACCTCCAACATCCTCTTCATCTGCGGCGGCGCCTTTGACGGCCTGGAGCACATCATCGCCAGCCGCACCGGCAGCCGTGTGCTGGGCTTTGGCACCGAGGTGATTGAGAAGGAGGAGGAGCGCGTCGGCAAGCTGCTGGCGCAAATCCAGGCGGAGGATCTGGTCAAATATGGCCTGATTCCGGAGTTGGTGGGCAGAATGCCCGTCCTCCTGCCGCTGGATACCCTGGATGAGACCGCGCTGGTACGCATTTTGACCGAGCCCAAGAACGCGCTGATCAAGCAATACCAGTACCTGTTTGAACTGGACGGGGCGGAGCTGTCCTTTGAGGAGGATGCCTTAGCCGCCATCGCGCGCCTGGCAGTAGAGCGCAAAACGGGCGCCCGCGGCCTGCGCGCCACCCTGGAAGCAGCGCTCATGGACACCATGTTTGATTTGCCCAGCTCACCCGATATCGTGTCCTGTGTGGTCACAAAAGACGCGGTGACAAAGGGCGCCAAGCCGCTCATCAAAAAGCAGCCCAAAGCGCTGCCGACTGCCGGTAAAAAGGCTGCCAAGTCAAAACCGCTGCAAAACGACGCGTCCTAAGCCACCACCTGCCTCTTCCGAGTACACTGTGTTTCTTCGCTGATTCAATTGCATTGATTTGGCCGGATACGCATCTGTCCCGGGAGAGTTTGACTATAAGGAGAACCCCATGGCGAAAACAAAAGCCAACGAAATCTTGACCATTCCCTTCCTGCCCCTTCGGGGGACGCTGGTCTTCCCGCACACCGTGATGCACATCGACGTCGCGCGGGGGAAGAGCATCGCGTCGGTCTACGCCGCGATGGAAGAAAACCAGCGCATCTTCCTTGTGATGCAAAAAAACGAGGAAACCGAAGACCCGGGCATGTCCGACCTGCACCAGGCCGGCACCATTGCCACCATCAGCCAGGTGCTGCAGCACTCCAATGTGGGCATGCGCGTATTGATTGAAGGGCAAAGCCGCGCTTTGCTCACGCAAGTCAAGCAGGACGAGGACACCTGGATCGCGGAGATCTCGCCCATTGTTGACGATGTGGATCCTGCGGATCAGGAAGAGATCGACGCCCTTTTGCGCATGGCCAAGGAAAGCCTGGACGCCTTTGCCGAAAGCGGCAACCGGGTGTCGGAGGAATTGATCCGCGCCATCAAGCGCATCAAAAACCCGGACGAGTTAATCGACGTCGTCGCGGCCAATTTATTGACCAGCCTGGAGGAACGGCAGGAGCTGCTGGCCATCGTCTCCCTCAAAGACCGCCTGGAGCGCCTGTGCGTGCTGCTGGCGCGTGAGGTGCGCAACGCCAATATCGACCGTGTGGTGCAGCTGCGCATCCGCATGCAGGTGGACAAATCCCAAAAGGAATACTATTTGCGCGAGCAAATCAAGGCCATCCAGGAGGAGCTGGGCGAGGGCGATGAGGACGATGTTGATGAGATGCGCAAGAAGCTTGCAGACATCCCGCTCAACGAAGAAGCCCGCGAGAAGGCCGATAAGGAGCTGGAAAAGCTGTCCCGTATGATGGCGGGCAGCCCGGAGTCCACGGTGTCCGAAAACTACCTGGACTGGCTGGCGGAACTGCCCTGGGGCGTTTATTCCAAGGACCAGCTGTCGCTGGACCGCGCGCGCAAAATCCTGGACAAAGACCACTTTGGTATGGAAAAGGTCAAGGAGCGCATTATTGAGTACCTGGCCATCCTGGCCATGCGCCGCAAGGAGGATGAGCAGGTGGTGCCCAAGGGGCCCATCCTGTGCTTTGTGGGACCGCCCGGCGTGGGCAAGACCTCCATCGTGCGGGCTATCGCAAGCGCCCTGGACCGCAAATTTATCAAGCTGTCCTTGGGCGGCGTGCGGGATGAGGCCGAGATCTACGGCCACCGCCGTACCTATATCGGCGCCATTCCTGGGCACATCATCAGCGGCATCAAGCGCGCCGGCACCATGAACCCGGTCTTCCTGTTTGATGAGATCGACAAGATGTCCAGCGATTACCGGGGCGACCCGGCCAGTGCCATGCTGGAGGTGCTGGATTCCGAGCAAAACAGCGCCTTTCGGGATCACTACCTGGATGTTGCCTTCGACCTCTCCCGCGTGCTCTTTATCACCACCGCCAACACGACGGATACCATCCCGCCCGCCTTGCTGGACCGGATGGAAGTGATTGAGGTATCCAGCTATACCGAGGAAGAAAAGCTGCAGATTGCCAAAAAGCACCTGCTGCGCCGCCAGATTGAGGAAAACGGCCTAAAGCCCGGCAGTGTCAAAATGGGCCTGCCCGCCATCCGCAAGGTGATTGAGGATTACACGCGCGAGGCAGGGGTGCGTACCTTAACGCGTACCCTGGCCAAGGTGGTGCGCAAAGCGGCGGTGGAGATGCTGGACAACGAGGTGGACAGCGTCACCGTTAAAACCGATATGATTGAGTCCTACCTGGGCGCGCCGCGCTATTTGCGCGAGCTGCCGGACAAAAAGCCCATCGTGGGCGTGTCCATTGGCCTGGCCTATACCGAGGTGGGGGGCGAGCTGCTCAAGGTGGAGTGCGTGGTCATGCCCGGCAGCGGCAAACTGTCGCTGACCGGCCATTTGGGTGATGTGATGAAGGAAAGCGGCCAGGCCGCCCTGTCCTGGGTGCGGGCACGCAGCGCGCACTACGGCTTGCCGGAGGATTTCCACAACAAGATGGACGTCCATATCCACGTGCCCGAAGGCGCTGTGCCCAAGGACGGGCCTTCTGCCGGCATCACCATGACAGTGGCCATGGTGTCAGCCTTAAGCGGACGCAAATCCCGTCAGGATCTGGCCATGACCGGGGAAATTACCCTGGGCGGGCGTGTACTGCCCATTGGCGGCATCAAGGAAAAGCTGCTGGCAGCCTACCGCGCCAAAATCAAGGTGCTGGCCTTGCCCGCGGAAAACCGCAAGGACGTAAAGGAACTGCCGGAGTACATCCAAAGCGCCTTTGACATCCACTATGTGACCAATGCGGATGAGGTCATCGATCTGGCGCTGGAGCAAAACAGTGGAAATTAAAACGGCTACCTTCGTCACCAGCCTGCCGCGCTACACCAGCTTTCCGGGCATTGGCCTGCCGCAAATCGCGGTGGCTGGCCGCAGCAATGTGGGCAAAAGTAGCTTGATCAACAGCCTGTGCAAGGCGCGGAACCTGGCCAAAACCAGCGCCACCCCCGGGAAAACGCGCTTAATCAACGTGTTTTTAATCAACAACGCCTTTCACTTAATTGACCTGCCCGGCTACGGCTACGCGCAGGTATCCAAGAAGGAAAAGCAATCCTGGGGCACCATGATGGAGGAGTACTTCAGCCATTCGGAGCACTTGAAACACGTGCTGCATCTGGTGGACATCCGCCATGAGCCCAGCAACGATGACAAGCAGATGAATGCCTACCTGTACGGCCATGGTTTTCCCTTTTCTGTCATCGCCACCAAGGCGGACAAGCTGTCCCGCGCGCAGCGGGGCGCCATGCTGCCCAAACTGGCGCGCAACCTGGCGGTCCAGCCGTGGGAGATCATCCCGTACTCCTCCCAAAACAACGAAGGGCGCCCGCAGCTGCTGACCCGCATGGAAGAAGCGCTGGCCATGCCGGATGAACTTGTCCTGTAAAGCCCTGTCGTCCCATTGAATTCGTTGCCTATCCGGGCGTTGGATGCTATACTAACTTTATACTGAACGCATTCATTAACACTTCCCTGGACTGGTCCTTTTCCGCCTCCGCGTTGTCTCGTTCAGTCAACGGCGTCACCGTACCCTTCACCCCGTTACCGCCTTGTTAACAAGGCGGGGCACTAAGTTCCGGGCCGGTTCCTTTCCATTGGAAGCAGGGCTTCCAATGGGGAGGAGGAACCTTGGAGTGGAGGCCTCCGGCAAGCATAGCTTGACGGAAACGGAACGGAAGGTGTTCCGACGAGGCTACGCCTCCTTCACTCGACTTAGCGGAGCCAAAAAATTACTCAGTCCATGA
>DUQZ01000016.1 GCA_012837525.1 Clostridiales bacterium
ACAACCTATGATCCATAGTGACCGTGGATTCCAATATACTTCTTATGGCTTTTCTAGAATGCTGGCATTACAAGGCATGACGCAAAGCATGTCCAGAGTAGGGCGATGCTTGGACAATGCACCGATGGAAGGCTTCTGGGGCAAGGTTAAGAGTGAAAAATACTATTTGAAGAAAGGCTACTCGACGTATGAAGAGTTGGTACATGATATTGAGACATACTTGGAATTCTATAATAACGCGAGGTTACAGCGGAAACTTAACAACCTCGCACCAATGGAGTACCGCGCGCTAGCGTCTTAAAAACTCCCTGGGGCTCGCCCCCAGGGAGTGAACGCTTATTTTCGTTTTTCACCTGTCAACTTGACAGGGAGCAGCACACAAACAACCACCAGCTCTTTTTATGTTTTGAAGGGTCAGCCCAGTTCGGCTTCCAGCTTCTCCAGTTCGGTCACCAGTTCCTTGGGCATACGCGGGATCTTGTTGTAGTGCTCGCGGATGGCCTTGATCTCCTGCTGCCACAATTCGCGGTCGATTGTGAGCAGTTTGTCCATGTCCACCTCAAGCCCGGTGGTGTCAATGCCGTCTTTTTTGGGCAGATAGCCCAGGGGCGTCTCCACGCCTTCCGCCTTGCCTTGCAGGCGCTTGATGGCCCAGGCCAATACGCGGATGTTGTCGCCAAAGCCAGGCCACATGAAGCGCTTGTTCTCATCCCGCAGGAACCAGTTGACGTGGAAGATGCGGGGCAGCTTGTCCTCAGTGGTCCAGTCGGCCACGTCCAGCCAGTGCTGCAGGTAGTCGCTCATGTTGTAGCCGATGAAGGGCAGCATGGCGAAGGGATCGCGCCGCACCTGGCCGATGTTTTTGGAGATGGTGGCCGCGGTGATCTCCGACCCCATGATGGAGCCCAAGAAGATGCCCTGCGTCCAGTCCTTGCTTTCCAGTACCAGCGGCACGGTGCTGGGGCGGCGGCCGCCCAGCAGGATGGCGCTGACCGGCACGCCCATGGGATCCTCCCATTCCTTGGCGATAACGGGGTTTTGCGCGGCGGATACGGTGAAGCGGGCGTTGGGGTGGGCGGCGGGCTTGTCGGAATCTGGCGTCCAGTCGTTGCCCTGCCAGTCAATCAGGTGCGCGGGCGCGGGCTTGCCGATGCCCTCCCACCACACGTCGCCCTCATCGGTGAGCGCCACGTTGGTGAAGATGGTGCTGTGCTCAATGGTGCGCATGGCGTTGGGGTTGGACTCATAGGAGGTGCCGGGCGCCACGCCGAAGAAGCCGGCTTCGGGGTTGATGGCGTACAGGCGGCCGTCCTCACCCTTGCGCAGCCAGGCGATGTCATCGCCCAGGGTTTCCACCTCATAGCCGGGCAGGGTGGGCACCAGCATGGCCAGGTTGGTCTTGCCGCAGGCGCTGGGGAAGGCCGCGGTGACATAGGTCTTCACGCCGTCAGGATCGGTCAGGCCCAGGATGAGCATATGCTCGGCCAGCCAGCCTTCCTCACGCGCTTTGACGGAGGCGATGCGCAGCGCCAGGCACTTCTTGCCCAGCAGGGCGTTGCCGCCGTAGCCGGAGCCGTAGGACCAGATGGCGCGCTCCTCCGGGAAGTGGGCGATGTATTTGTCTTCCATGGGCGCGCAGGGCCAGGCGACGTCCGCTTCGCCGTCTTTGAGCGGGGCGCCGACGGAGTGCAGGCAGGGGACGAACTCGCCGTCTGTGCCCAGTTTGTCCAGCACCTTGGTGCCCATGCGGGTCATGTGGCGCATGTTGACCACCACATAGGGGCTGTCGGTGATCTCAATGCCAATCAGGGCAAAGGGGGACTCCAGCGGGCTCATCACAAAGGGGATGATATACATGGTGCGGCCTTGCATGCAGCCCTTGTACAGCCCGCGCAGGGTGGCTTTCAACTCGTCCGGGTCGGCCCAGTTGTTGTTGGGGCCGGCTTCCTCTTTGGTGCGGGAGGCGATGAAGGTGCGGTCTTCCACCCGCGCCACGTCCGAGGGATGGCTGCGGAACAGGTAGGAATCGGGCCGCAAATCAGGGTTTAAGCGGATGGCGGCGCCGCTTTGCACCATCTGGTCCATCAGGCGGTCGTACTCGGCCTTGCTGCCGTCGCACCAATGCACGTCCTTGGGTTGGCACAGTTCCTTGATCTCCTCCACCCAGGCCAGCAGTTTCTTATGATTGGTCATTCAAGCCCTCCGTAATAAAATAGTGTGGTTTGCGCGCTGTGCGCAAAAAAATCACCTGGAAGCAGGTTTTTGCTTGGGTTCGTCCATACTTCCTGGTAACCAAAGTATACAAGCGCGGCCTTTTGCTGTCAAGGAAATACAAACAAAATGCAAGTAAACTTACAGTCTGTTCATATTGTCCGGGCCAGAGAAAACCAGACAAATTGGTCGTGAATGTCTTGATTTGTCAACCAAATGCTCGCCTCATGGACAGAACGGACGGATTGTTCCCGATTTCTTCATTCTTGTATACTTACTCATTTCGTGGTATACAAGAACGAACGGCAAAAGGAGGCGAGGCGGCATGACCTATGAACTGGCCCGGCGCGTAGCAGGCGCGCGGGGGTCAATCATCCGGGATCTGCTCAAGCTGGCGAGTGAGCCGGGCATGATTTCCTTTGGCGGCGGCGCGCCCGAGCCCGCGGCTTACCCTGTGGACCTCATCGCGGACATTACAGCCCGCGCCTTTTTGGAGCAGCCCAAGACCCTGCTGGCTTACGGCATCTCCGAGGGCTATCCGCCCTTTGTAAACAGCCTGAAATCCTATCTGGAAAAGACCGAAGGCTTTGATTTTTCTGAAAACGAGCTGCTCATCCTCTCCGGCGGCCAGCAGTGCGCGGACATCACCGCCAAGATGTTTGTCAACGAGGGCGACACCATCGCGGTGGAGCGCCCCTCCTTTGTGGGCTGCATGAACGCCTTCCGCTCCTACGGCGCCAAATTGGTGGATATTCCGCTGGAGGATGACGGGGTGAACCTGGACAAGCTGGAGGAGGCCTTCCGCACGCAAAATGTGCGCCTGTTCTATTTGATCTCCACCTTCCAAAACCCCAGCGGCGTCACCACCTCAGACAAAAAGCGCAAGGCCATTTATGAGCTGGCCAAGCACTACAATGTCATCATCTTTGAGGACAACCCCTACGGCGAATTGCGCTACAGTGGGCAGAAAATCCCGGCCATCAAGTCCTATGACGAGGCAGGCCTGGTGGTGTACACCGGCAGCTTCTCAAAAACGCTGGCGCCCGGCATGCGCGTTGGCTTTTTGGTGTACAACAAAGCGCTGCACCAGCAGTTTAAGATTTTGAAGCAGGGCATGGACGTGCATTCCAGCACCCTGTACCAATTGGTCTGCCATGAGTTTTTGACCCAGCATGATTACCCCGGCCACCTGAAGCAGCTGATTGCCCGCTACAGCGTGAAGGCGGACAAAATGGCCGCCATGATGGACAAATACTTCCACCCATCCATTACCTGGCGCAAGCCAGAGGGCGGCTTTTTCATCATGGCCTTTTTGCCCGAGGGCATGGATTCCCTGCCCTTTGTGCAGGAGGCTATCCGCCGCAAGGTAATCACCGTGCCCGGCTACGCCTTCCTGGCCGATTCCAGCCAGACAAGCAACGGGATCCGGCTGAATTTCTCCCTGCCGGACATGGACCAGATTGAGCGCGGCATTAAAATTCTGGGCGAGCTGAGCCACGAGTGGCTGTGTCAGCCCAAGGCGGTTTAAGCCAGTTATTCATCATTTGAAGGGCGTTAGGCCCTTTTTTTGTTGCGCGCTGTCATATTTCCGCTTCCCGCGCGTCTGTTATACTGAAAGGGCAAATCAAACGCGCTTTTAGATCAAGCGGAAGGGGTGAGGCAGTGGACAGCTGGGAGCTGGTATACCAGGCCAATTTTCTGGATGTCTACCGCTATGCCCTCTCGCTTTGCCGCGACCAGGCGCTGGCGGAGGACCTGTGCAGCGACACCTTCCTCAAGGCCATGGACAGCATCAAGGGCTTCCGGGGGGAGTGTGAGCTGCGCGTCTGGCTGTGCCGCATCACCCGCAACCTGTACCTGTCATACCTGAGAAAGCACCAGCGTGTCATCCCCATGGAGGAGCTGCCCGAGCCCACGGAGTGGACCGACCCGGCTGAGCTGGTGAGCCAAAAGGACGAGGGCCAGCGCGCGCTTTTTGCGGTAAGCCAATTGGCGGAGCCCGCACGGCAGATCTTCCTGCTGCGGGCCATGGGCAAGTTGCCCTTTTCAAAGATCGCGGCACTGTACGGCAAGCGGGAGAACTGGGCCTGTGTGGTCTATCACCGCGCCCGGAAAACTGTTATGAGGACACTGGAGGAACAAGATGAAGTATGATTGTGAATTAATCTGCGATGTGCTGCCCCTGTACCAGGAGGGGCTGGCCAGCGAAGCCACGAAGAAGGCAGTGGAGGAACACTTGGCGGAATGCGCCGCCTGCCGGGCGGAAGCGGAACTGTTAAAACGCGAAACCCCGGATGTCCAGCGCGCCGCCCTGCCGGTGAAGAAAATTTCAAGCGGCATCAAGAAGCGGCGCGTCCTCACGGTGCTGCTGGCAGTGTTTTTGTTGCTCTCCCTGGTGTTTGCGGTGGGCAACCGCATCACTGATATTACATATGTCCCTTACAAGGAAGGTGACCTGCGTGTGGAACGCGTGGGGGACCAGCTGATTGTTTCGCATAAGCGCTCGGATGTGCTGATCTCAATGGCCGGCCGGCCGGATCCGGATTACCCGGATGTGTACCGGATTGAGTTGGAAACCTACCAGATGCGCGCGCAGATATTCGCCGGCGCGAATGTCTTCAAATTTGAGGGATATCCCGCCCCTGACACGCAGCAGGATACCGGCGCGGCCGTCGGTACGGAGCTGGATGTCCGCTTCGGGCACGGCGCGGGCGCTGCCGCCAGTGTGGCGCTGGATGAAAACGCTTACCCCAGCCAGACTGTGGTCACCTTGGATCCGGACAAGGAGGTCTCCGTCTACCTGGCCAACCCTGGCCAGCAGGCGGTGCTGCTGTATGGGAGAACTTTATATCAGGATGGCGGGTACATGGTGCTGCCCCGGCTGGCGTTGACCTATTATTTTATGGCGGCAGCCGCGCTGGCGGCGGTGCTTGCGGTGCTGCTCTTCTTCCTGTACAAAAAGGAGCGCGCGAAAACGGTGCTGATCCATCTGCTGGGCATGCCCGTCGCCTATTTGATGGCGCATATGATGATCAAAGGGTTCACCGGTGTGTCCAATGCCAGCCTGAGCCGGGACCTGGCCTGGATTGTGGCCTGCGCCCTTTGCCTGTACGCGGCCTTTGTGGTCTGCCTGCGCCTGCGCGCGATGCGCAAAAAGGGAGAGCCGCATGCGGTCTAAGCGTCTGGTGCTCATCCTGCGCCGGGCGCTTTCAGGCCAAATCAGCGCGCAGGCTGCGGCGCAGGAGGCGGACAGCCGGCTTGAACTGATGCGAAAGGAGCAGGAATAAACTTCTTTTCTCTGCTATACTAAAGGCAAGCAAAGAAAAGAGGGACATGATATGAACATCGCGTTGATCGCGGCCACCAGCCTAACGGACCAGGTGGAGGAGAACCTGAACACGTTGTTTGCAAAAGCCCGCGCGGCTAAGGGGCAGGGCGCGGACCTGGCCTTGTTTGGCGAGGCCTTTTTGCAGGGCTTTGAGGCGCTGACCTTTGAGTATGAATCCGACATCCACAAATGCCTGAGCCTGGGCAGCCAGGCCATCGCGCGGATTTTGGCCTTCTGCAAGCAGGAGGGCATCGCCCTGGGTGTAGGTTATTATGAGAACGACCATGGCGCCATCTACGCAAGTTACCTGCTGGTAGGGGAGGAAGGCCAGGTGCTGGCCAACTACCGCCGGGTGTCCCCCGGCTGGAAGGAGCCCGGCGCACACGCGGACTACCGCGAGGGCAAGCATTTCCTGCCTGTCCGCTACAAGGGCCGTGAGCTGGCCGTCATAGTCTGCGGGGATTTCTGGGAGGACGAGCTGTTGCCGCAGATTATCGAAATGGATGACAGGGCCGACGCCTTCCTCTGGCCGGTACACTGTGACTATGATGTCGGCTCCTGGCAGGCCTCGGAGGAGGCGGAATACGAAAAGCGCAGCCAGCTGCTGGCGGCGCCCGTGCTGTTTGTCAACAACTATACAGAGGAACCGGACCGCGCCAAGGGCGGTTTATACCACTGGCACCAGGGGCACACCATCGCCAAATCGGACATGGGGCAGGAGGGCATCCTGTTAGTTGAAATCTGATTCCGTAAGCGTTTCCACGGTGTACAGCAGGCGGATGCGCCAGGTATCCTTCGCGCGCTCGGAGTAATGCAGGGTAAACAGGTATCGGTGGACCCCGGTGTGCAGGCGGATCTCCTCCCATTGCCCCTCCTTCACTGCGATAAAGCCTTCCTCCGGCAGTCTGTTGTCAAGCGGCTTGATGTCATAGCCCTTGTCCAGATAGTCCTGCTGTAAGTTGTCCATGGAAAAATCCGCGCCGGCCTGCTCAAACCGCAGGCCCAGCGGCGCGTCCAGCTGGTTGGTGACAGGCCAGAAATACCAATAGGTTCCGTTATAAAAGGGCGAAAGCAGCCGGGCGTCATACCACAGGGTGCTGCCGGTTTGCTCATCCTTCATGGCCGTGAGCAGCAGATGCTCCCGGCCATATCTGGTGGTAATCTCACCCGCGGCCATGCCCACAGGCGGGCTGGGCTCCTGGTCAAAGGCGTTCAGCGGGGCCACCGCGCGGTAGGTCTTTTTGTTCAGCGTGCCCTCATAATAGACGAAATCGCCGATGCGCGAGAGGAGCGTCACCTCCTGCCCGGGCTTGAGTTTGGTGATCACCTCACCCACCCCGGAAAGGCCTTCCACGCCCTCCGCCTGCCGGATCACCTTGGCCTTCACGCGGGTGAAGTTGAGCGGGTTATCCTCATACCAGTCAGGCAAATGGGACGCCTTGATATAGCCCGCGCGGTAGCGGCCGGGGGAAATGCCGTAGAGCACCATGGCGGAGTCACCCTCCGTGCCAAAGACCATCACCCAGCCTTTGGGAGAAAGGGCGGCCTTGCCGTCTGCCAGCCGCAGGGCGTCTTTGCCCGGCGCGCTGAAGACAGGAATCAGCTCCCGCCCCGGCAGCGGAATCTCCTTCGCGCGCAGCCAACCGTCTGCCAGCGTCGGGGGCAGCACATCGGGCTGCGTTGCCTGGCGCTCGTTTTTTGGCAGCTGCGCCAGGTTGAACCGCGCAATCTCCCGCCTAATTTTGAGCTTTACCCGGCGGACATCGGTATAGGCTTCAAAGAAGATCAGTTCATCCGGCTTGATGTTGATCAGCCCGCTCTGGCCCCAATGCGAATAATCCACAATGTAGAAGGTATCCTCCTCAAGCTCAAAGGTGCAGCAGTTTTCGCGGGTTTCCCCGTTGCTCCAGTAGCAGGAAAAGGCGGTGCCGTATTTATAGTTGTCAAAATCAAACTCATCTCCAATGACCTCCACCCGGCTTATGCCGCTTACATCCTGGAAGCGGATGCGCATCTCCCCTTGGGGCACGGCGTTGAAATTGACAAATTGTTCCTGCCATACGCCGCCCATCAGCTTAAAGCCGGCCAGGCTGTTTTGCAGCCCGCTCTTGAGCGCCAGAAAGGCCCAGTCGGATTGATTGGGGCGGACATAGTCCGTCACCTCCCAGCCTTCGTATTCTCGGAGCTTGGACAGATCAATCAAGGCGTTTTCTTCTGCTTTTGCCTGAATACTCAGGCTTGCGCACAGCAGGAGCGCCAGCACCAGGGCAAACGCGCGTTTCATCCGGTTTCTCTCCTTTTATCATTTTTCTGACAATAAAACGGGAGTTATGCCCGCTTTCATCCGGGCAAGAAAAAATCCGCGCGGTGGCGGATGAGTATTTGTTGGGGCATTCTTCAGGCCTCGGCGGCTTCTTCCTGGTTCTTTTTAATCACCATGGTGATGCGCTCATGCGGCAGACCAAAATTGGGCAAAAAGCGGTCCGTTCCCGTGAAGGTGAGCAGCAGCAGCGAGCCCACCGCCACAAAGGCCATGTAGTTGTAGCGGATCATCTCCGCAAAGGTGAAGTGGTACAGGGGATAGATGGAGGAGGAGATGCTGAGGAAGAAATTGATGTACACATGCCAGGGCAGCAGCTGCGAGCCAAACACACCCAGGGCGGAAGAGAACGTGGCGTTGCGCAGGCGGAATTTGTATAAATCTGGCTCCGCGCCCTCCAGGGTTTCATCCGTTACATCGCGGATGATGGGGCCTACGGTCACAATCTGCGCCATCTCGTCCGCCAGCGCCGCGTTGCCCAGGAAGCTTAACACGCCGTTCCAGAACATCAGCTGCTTGGAGTTGCGCGACAGTTTGACCGTCAGCTTGGCCAGCGGCCGGAAGGCGTCCATGCGCGCCATGATGCCGCCAAAGGCGCCCACCCACATCATCATGATGATGACCCAGCTGCCGGCGGAGGAGAAGCCCACCTGCATCAGGCTTAAGAAGGTGGCGGTGGTGGGGATGGTGCCTACGATCAGCCCCATGCCATAGGCGGAGAAAATGCCGGCGCCCAGGCACAGCAGGGTAGGCACCTTCAAAAAGGCGGTGATGATGACCAAAAGGAGGGGCAAAATCATCACGACCGGCACACCGGTTTTGACCTGCTCCAGCAGGGAGACCGCGGTGGGGCGCTCCGCCTTGAGGGATTCCCACACGCTCTCCGGGATCGCGCGCACCGCTTCCTCACCCGTCACGGTGTGGGTGGGCAGGCCCAGGGAGACGATGAAAAACAGCGCGGCCGCGATCACCAGGCCACTCATTGCCCAGGCCCACTGGTTGCGCAGCCGGTCTGTGATCTCCACCCGGTGGATGCCGCTGGACACCACGGTGCAGTCGGAAATCAGCCCCAGGTTGTCGCCAAAGCAGCTGCCGCCCGCCACCGCGGACATGGTGATGGCTACATTGCCGCCCAGGATATGTGTCAGCCACAAAAAAATGGGCGCGCAGGAGGCGAAGGTGCCCCAGGAGGTGCCGGTGGCGACGGAGAGCAGGGCGGACACCAAAAAAGAGGCCATGGCCGCGGTGCGCGCGGACAGCCCCAGGGAGATGGAGATGTTGATGATGGACGCGCCCACGCCGGACACCATGAAGATCTCCGCCATGGCGTAGGCCAGCATCAGGATGAAGAACACCAGCTGCATGCTGGACACGTTGTGCACCGCCACATCAATCAGCCGGTCCACGGTGGTGCGGGTGGTCAGTTTGGCCACAATGGCTGCGTACACGGTGGCAATCGGCGCGATGATGAGCACATCCAGCTTAAACCCAAACAGGTTGCTTAAGGTGGGGATGTTGGAGATCATCATGAGGCCGGCCAGCACGAAGACCGGCGAGAGCTTGAAGAAGGATTTCATCAGTGTGTGTCGCGTCCCCTCCGGGGCCCGGCGGCACGCAAGCGCCCCGGACAGGCCAGTATGTCAGCCTACCCCGAGTATTTGTGGTATTCCTGAAAAAGTATAACATGCCGATTGGTCTTGTTCAATTCAAATGGAACATGTATACCAAAAATCAAAGGCGGCAAAAATACAATCCGGGCAGGACAGCCCGCTTGCAAACAAAAGGCGTCTGTCATAGAATAAGGTACGTGTTATATTTCCAGCAAGGGTTTAACCCTTGCGCTTTGATGTGGAAGGAGGCGCTATGCGCACAGGCTTTGACCATGACCTGTACACCAAAAGCCAATCCGAGAAAATTTTAGAGTGCGTGCAGCACTACGGCGGCAAACTCTATCTGGAGCTGGGCGGCAAGCTGTTTGATGATTATCATGCGGCGCGCGTGCTGCCCGGCTTTTTGCCGGACAGCAAGATCAGCATGCTGCTGAACATGCGCGAGCAGATCGAGGTGGTCATCACCATCAGCGCTGAGGACATCATTACAAACAAGGTGCGCGGGGATTTGGGCATCACCTATGACCAGGACGTGCTGCGCCTGATTGATGCCTTCCGCGCGGCGGGCATGCTGGTGGAAAGCGTGGTCATCACCCAGTGGGTGTCCCAGCCGCAATCCATCGCCTTCCGGCGCCGTCTGCGCGCTTTGGGCATGAAGGTATATGTGCATTACACCATCCCCAACTACCCCACCGACATCGCGCTGGTGGTGTCCGACAAGGGCTACGGCAAAAACGACTATGTGGAAACCACCCGCCCCCTTGTACTGGTGACGGTGCCGGGCCCCGGCAGCGGCAAGATGGCTGTGTGCATGTCCCAGCTGTACCAGGACAACCAGCGCGGCATCAAGGCGGGCTACGCAAAGTTTGAAACCTTTCCCATCTGGAACCTGCCGCTCAAGCACCCCGTCAACGTGGCTTATGAGGCGGCCACGGTGGATCTGGGCGACGTGAACATGATAGATCCCTTCCACCTGGAGGCTTATGGCGTGCAGGCGGTAAGCTACAACCGCGATGTGGAAGTGTTTCCCATCCTGGCTGCCATTTTTGAGCGCATCTGGGGGGAGAGCCCCTACAAATCGCCTACGGACATGGGGCTGAACATGGTGGGCGCCTGCATCACGGATGACGCCTTTGTGCAGGAGGCCGCCAAGCAGGAGGTCATCCGCAGGCTGTACCACACCCTGTGTGAGCAGCGGCGCGGCAACGCGTCTGAGGAGGAGATCGGCAAGCTGCGCATGCTGATGCAGCAGCTGAATCTGTCGGATGAGGACCGCCCGGTGATCGGCGCCGCGCGCAAGCGGGCCGAAGCCACCGGCAACCCGGCGGCCGCCATCCAGTTGGAGGACGGCCGGGTGGTGACCGGCAAAACATCCAGCCTGCTGGGCGCGTCAGCTGCCCTGCTGCTCAACGCGCTGAAGGCCTTGGCCGGCATCCCCAAGGAGGAAAAGCTGATCCCGCCGGAGGTAATCGGCCCCATCCAGGATTTGAAGCTCAACTACCTGGGCAACCGCAACCCGCGCCTGCACACGGATGAGGTGCTGGTGGCGCTGAGCATCACAGCCTCCCAGAGTGAAACCGCGGCCCGCGCGCTGGCGCAGCTGAAGGAGCTGAAGGACTGCGAGGTGCACACCTCCGTGATATTGTCCGAGGTGGACGAGAACATCTTCCGCCGCCTGGGCGTGCACCTCACCTGCGACCCGAAGTATCAGACACGGAAGTTGTATCACAAATAAGGCGATCCACTAAAAAATCCATGCCCTAAACAGCATGGATTTTTTAATGCTTGAAAACTGACTTATGGGATTTGAACTTTCCTGCTCTCCAGCACCTTCACCATCGGTACGCCCAGCAGGTAGCACACCACGGCCTGCCCGGCGCCCACGGTCAGGAAGCTGATATAGGGGTGCAGGCCATAGACCAGGTAAAGCATCAGACCGATGATCACCGCGTTGAGCAGAACGGGCATGGCGGCGGCCAGGTAGATGTTCTTTCTAAACCTGCGGGTGAGCAGGGCGGCCAGCAGGGTGGCGAGCGAGCCGAAGATTACATCCTGCCATGGCTGCCCGGTGATGAGGTTGGCGGTTAAGCAGCCCACAAACAGCCCTGGCACGGAGGCAGTGGACAGCACCGGCAGCAGGGTGAGCGCTTCTGAGATACGAAACTGAATCTGCGCGAAGCTGATGGGCGCGAAGATGAGCGTCAGCGCGATGTACAGCGCGGCGATGATGCCGCCGGCGGCCAGTTGCAGCAGGGAAATCTTTGGCTTCAAGGCAAACCTCTCAATCACGGATCATTCTGAATAAAAATTGCCATCGTGGACAGCGTGGCAATCAGTAGATCAATTCCAACGTTCTTAGGGGGTTTGGGGGATTTCTTTCAAGAAATCCCCCAAGGTCTCCCGTTTTTTCGTCTTACTTCAACTTCCAGATCTTCTCGTTGTACTCGGCGATCGTCCGGTCGGTAGAGAAGTAGCCGGACATGGCGGTGTTGGTGATGGCCTTTTTGAGCCACAGCTCCCTGTCCTGATAGTCCTGGCTGACGCGGTCATGCGCCTGGGCGTAGGAGCCAAAGTCCTTGAGCACGAAGTAGTTGTCCGGGCGGCTGCCGCCGGAGCCAAACAGCAGGTCGTGGTAGAGGATCTGCACCATGGCGGGGTTGTCCGGGAAGAGGGTGCCGTCAATCATCTGGGTGAGCGCCTTGCGGATCTCCACGTTGCGCTCAAAATAGTGGATGGGTGCGTAGGTGTCCTTCTTGTACTGGGTGGCCACTTCCTCGGCGGTCATGCCAAACAGGTAGATGTTGTCACGGCCCACGGCCTCGGAAATCTCCACATTGGCGCCGTCCAAGGTGCCGATGGTGACCGCGCCGTTCATCATTAACTTCATGTTGCCAGTGCCGGAGGCTTCCTTGCCGGCGGTGGAAATCTGCTCGGACAGGTCAGAGGCGGGGATGAGCGCCTCGGCCGCGGAGACGTTCCAGTTTTCGATAAAGAGCACCTTCAGCATGGATTTGGCGCGCGGGCTCTTGTCAATCATACGGGAGAGCGCCAGCACATAGCGGATGATCATCTTGGCTTTGAAATAGCCGCGGCTGGCCTTGGCGCCAAAGACGAACACGCGCGGGGGCATGGTGAAGCTGGGGTCCTCCATGATGCGGTTGTAGAGCACATGGATGTGCAGGGCGTTGAGCAGCTGGCGCTTGTACTCATGCAGGCGCTTGACTTGCACGTCAAACATAAAGTCCGGATCCACTGTCATGTCCTGGCGGCGGGTGAGGAAGGCGTTGAACACGTCCTTGTTCTGCCGCTTGATGCGGGCAAACTGTTCGCGGAAGGCGGCGTCCTCACGGAAGGGGAGCAGGTCGGCCAGCGCTTCTGGCTCCTTGATCCATTTTTCGCCGATGGACTCGGTGATCAAATCCGACAGGCGCGGGTTGCAGGCCATCAGCCAGCGCCGGTGGGTGACACCATTGGTGATGGCGGAGAACTTCTCCGGCATCATGACGCCGTAATCGTGGAAGGTGTCCTCCTTGATGATGCGGCCGTGCAGCTGGCTGACGCCGTTGACGGAGAAGCTTTGCGACACGCACAAATTTGCCATATGCACCATGTCATAGGCCAGGATGGCCATGCTGGCGATGCGGTCCCACTCCCCGGGGAAGCTGTTCCACAGGCGCTCACACAGCCGGCGGTTCATCTCCTCCAGAATCATATAGATGCGGGGCAATTGCATGCGGATCAAGTCCTGTGGCCAGCGCTCCAGCGCCTCTGCCATGATGGTGTGGTTGGTGTAGGCCATGCAGCGGTTGGTGATGGCCTGCGCCTCGTCCCAGCCCAGGCCCTTCTCGTCAATCAGCAGGCGCATCAGCTCCGCGATGGCAAGGCCAGGGTGGGTGTCATTGATGTGGAAGACGGCCTTGTCCGGCAACAGCTGCCAATCCTGGCCAAAGCGTTTTTCAAAATCGCGCAGGGCGTACTGCAGGCTGGCGGAGACGAGGAAATAATGCTGGCACAGGCGCAGCGTCTTACCCTCATAGTGGTTGTCCTCCGGGTAGAGGACTTTGGAGATCACGTTGGCCAGGTCCTGTTCCTTGGTGGCGTTGAGGTAATCGCCGGCGGAGAAGGCGCCCAGATCCAGGCTTTGCTTGCTGCGGGCACGCCAGGTGCGCAGGGCGTTGACGCGCTGGTTGTCATAGCCAATGGTGGGCATGTCATAGGGGACGGCTTCTACCGTGCGGTAATCCTGCAGGGTGAAGACGGCGCGGCCGTCCGCGTCCTGGCTGGAAACCACCTTGCCCTCAAAATGGACTTCCACCACGTCCTCCATGTTGGCGATTTCCCAGACATTGCCGTTTTGCAGCCAGTCATCGGGCAGTTCAATCTGCTGGCCGCCGGAGAGCTTCTGGCGGAACAGGCCGTATTCATAGCGGATGGTGCAGCCCATGGCGGGCAGATTTAGGGTGGCCAGGCTGTCCATGAAGCAGGCGGCCAGGCGGCCCAAACCGCCGTTGCCAAGGCCGGGCTCCGGCTCCTCATAGATGATGTCCTGCCAGGAGATGCCCAGCTCGGTCAAGGCTTTGGTGTATTCGTGGGTGGACAGCAGGTTGAGGGCGTTGTTGAACATCGCCCGGCCCAGCAAAAACTCGATGCTGAGGTAGTAGACGCGCTTGCCGCCGTCCTTCTTGTCGCGCTCCTTGGAGTGCACCCATTTTTCCATGATCTGATCGCGCAGGGTGGACGCCACGGCGTAATACTGCTGGTAGGGCGTGGCTTCCTGCAGGGTTTTGCCGTAATAGCGCTGCAATTTGCCCAAAATAGATTGCTTAATTTTGTCCTTGCTATACGTAAACTGTGTCATATTTTCTCCTCGACAATCTTTATCGCGAATGCACTTTCGCGTTTCATTCATCCCTTGGTTTGCACGCGTGAGTATCATCAACGGCGCAATGCAGTGCAAAGTATAGCATAAAGCGTCAGAACAGACAATTCTGGCGGTTTTCGGGCATAAAAAACACCGGGGCATGTTGGGTGCCCCGGCTGAAGAAGGGAGGAAAACCTCGAACGAATCAGTTGTTGATTGCAGCCTTGAAGGCTTCAAAGAAGTCAGGGTTGACCCAGGTGCCAGCGGAGGACAGGCTGTCGCCGTCCACGGCCAGCTGCAGCACGATGCCATTGCCGTACTGGATGAGCAGGGCCTGCTTGCCGCCGCCGCTGCGGCTGCCCTGGTAACTGGACTGATACAGGATGTCCATCAATTTGGACACAAGGGCCGGGTCCTCCACCGTGCCGACGTCTGAGAGCTGCAGCGCCTTGGCGCCTGCGGGGATAACATCCTTGATACCCTCGCTGCCCTGCAGCGCGCTGCCGGCAAAGGCCACCCGCTGGAACAGGCGCACCTGCCCGTTGACTTCCGCCGCGACCACCGCCTTGCCCATGCCATTAATGGCATAGACCGGCGCGTTCATGGCCGCCACATTGGACAAAAGGGAGGTGCTGTCATCCAGCGCCGGCTCATCCGTAAACACGGCAACCTGGCCCAGTTCCCCGCCTTTGAGGGCAGAGACATCCTGGGGATGGGTCAGCATGCGGTAAAAGCGCCCGTCCACGCGCACCAGGGGGAAATTGGCGCCCGCGCCGCGCTCCCACACGCCCTGATAGCGGGGGGCAGGCTCCTTGGACAGCACCAGGCTGCCGCGGGGCAGATCGGCCGAGGTCTGCGCGTTGTCAAGAGAGGCATCGCCAGAGGCCATGGTGGGCACAACGGGGATAGCGGGCTTGGTCAACTGGGGCACTACCAGGGCTGCCACGCCAATCACCAATACCAGACTCATCGCCATGGCCAGCGCGCGGGGCATGGCCTTTCTTTTTTGTTGCTGCGGCTGCGCCGCGTTGCGGGCGGCCTGCATGCGGGCGCGGTTTAACAGGTCGGGCCCTGCCGTAAGCCCGCCCAGCGTCTCATCCGCGACGCGTTTGAATTGATCCGGCTTGATCATGAATCCTCGCCTCCATCCAGAAATTGCTTGAGTTTTTGGCGCCCGCGTGACAGTCTGCTAGAGACCGTGCCTTCTGGTGTGCCCAGCACCTCGGCCGTCTCCTGTGTGGTGAGCCCCTGGTAGTAAAACAGCAGGAAAACTTCCTTCTCGGCCTGCGGCAGGGCGTTGACCGCCTGCATCAAGGCCTCTTTTTCCATCCGGTTCTCGATGTGGTCATCATCCGGGATGATTTCCAGCACCTTGCTGCCCAGCAGCACCCGCTTGTGCCAGGAGGAACGCCAGTGGTCCCGGCAGCGGTTTAAGGCAACCTTCAGCAGCCAGGATTTCTCGCTTCCGGGCTTTAGCACCGGGCGGTTTTCCATCAGCCGCATAAAGACATCCTGGGTGACATCCTCGGCCTGCTGTTGGTTACCCAGGTAGGAATAACTCATGCGCAGGACATCGGTGCCATAGTCCAGGTACAGCTGCTCAATCTGCTCATCGCTGACTGGCTGCGCCACTTGGCCTTGGCTGCTGTCACTCATTAAACGTCTGTCCTTCCCGAATTCATGCATTGATGCCAAACAAACTTATGAATGCTTTGATGGTTCGGTCTTTTTTCGTCTCCGCTGTGTTTCGTTCAGTCAACGTAGCTTTTGCTACGCCTCCTTCACTCAACTTTGCGGAGCCATAAAAAATCCTCGAACCCTCCGTGCATTCATGCGTCCGTTTGGCATTGAATATTTACCTCATTACCAAAGTTCGAACGCGAACTTAGTATAGTAACTTCAGAACGATTAGGCAAGGAAAAGCCGGGCGGCTTTTGTGGTTCCGCCCGGCTCACTGATTGGTCGGTTGAGGATCAGCTGTTGCTGTGCCGGTCGCTGCGGCGGCGCCGCTGCTCACCCGCTTGCTGGGTTTCCGGCTCAGCCGGTTTGCTGGCCGTGTCAGGGCCGGCGGGCTTGGTTTGTGTCGTGTCTACAGGCTTGGTTACTGGCGGTTCCGCCTGCGGTTTGGGCTGGCTTCCCGCCGACTTGTACGCAGCCGTGCTTTGGGAGGCCGTGGGCGGTGTCTGCCCAGGCGTGCCCTGCGGCGGGCGGTATTGCGTGGTGCCCTGGGTGGCCGTGGGCGGTGTCTGCCCAGGCGTGCCCTGCGGCGGGCGGTACTGCGTGGTGCCCTGGGTGGCTGTGGGCGGTGTCTGCCCAGGCGTGCCCTGCGGCGGGC